>DASZMF010000807.1:0-5714 GCA_035552035.1 Candidatus Angelobacter sp. | reverse complement strand
CATGCCAGATAAAACTGCTCTTCAATGGAGATGGTCCAGAGCGGAATGGCGAACGATGCGGGCAGTCCGTAAAAAACGTAACCCCAGTTGCCGGCCAGCAGACAGTACGCAGCAACATAATGCAGCGGCAGATGCTGCGATGGAATGATCAATCCAAAGATCGCGGCAAAAGCCACAAACGCAAGATACAGCGGCCATATGCGCAGAATGCGCCGCAGATAAAAGCCGCGCAAATCCAGAGCGCCAGTAACAGCGCGTTCACGGAGCAACAAACTGGTAATGAGATAAGCGCTCAAGGCAAAAAACAGATCCACGCCAAACGCGCCAGCGCCGAAAGAAGAAATCAGCAGATTACTCAACCAGCGCGGCACCCCGGCCGCTTGATAAAACTCAATATATTTTGGCGCAGCATGAAAAATGAACACGCCAAGAAAGGCGAAGAAGCGCAATGCGTCCAGCTCTGGCTGATAAAACCGCTCCGCACGCCGTGGCGCAACGGACTCAGTCGCCAATGTCTCTACAGCCATGGTCATTTATTTCTTCTGGGGTCTTTTATTTTTCTGACCCTTGGCGGAACTGCGCCCAGCTCCGGTTTTCTCGCAACCGCAGCGTGTTCTTTCGCAGCAATCCATTCATCCACGTTTCGCTCCAGAATATCCAGCGGCACCGGCCCTGAGCTGAGCACTACTTCGTGAAATTCTTTGAGATCAAAATTCGCTCCCAGCTTTTCCCGCGCATGCGCGCGCAGCTCTTTGATCTTGAGCTCGCCGGTTTTGTAGGCCAGAGATTGTCCCGGCCACGCAATGTAGCGATCAATTTCATTCGTAATATCCAGTTCATGCTTGGGGCAATTATCCATGAAGTACTTGATTGCCTGTTCGCGCGTCCAGTGTTTTTCATGGATACCCGTATCCACCACCAGCCGCACCGCACGCCACATTTCATAACTCAGCTGGCCAAACTTGGCATACGGATCACTGTAAAGCCCCATGTCGTCGCCCAGCGATTCGGCATACAGCCCCCAGCCCTCAACATAAACCGTGTACTCGCCATACCGGCGGAAGTTGGGCATTTCTCCCAGTTCGTGGGCCAAAGCGATCTGCAAATGGTGCCCGGGGACGGATTCATGCAGCGTAAGCGCTGTCATCTCCCACTTGGGCCGGGCATCAGGTTTATAAAGATTAACGAAGTAGGTACCCGCGCGGCTTCCGTCAGCAGCCCCAGGCCGGTAATAAGCCGCGGTGGTATCCGGCGCTACTGCATCGGGAATCGCTTCCACACCGTAAGGCTCGCGCGGCAGCTTGCCAAATACTTTCACCAGGTTCGGATCAACCGTCTTGGCCAGCGCCTTGTAAGCCTCAAAAAGATCTTCCGGCGTCTTATAAAAGAATTGCGGATCGGTCCGCAGAAACTGGAAGAACTCGGCGCGCGTCCCTTTGAAGCCGGTCTGCTGCATGATGCGGTCCATCTCGGCGTTAATGCGGGCCACTTCCTTCAACCCAATCTGGTGGACCTCTTCCGGCGTTTCTTTCGTCGTGGTATAGCTGCGGACGAAATAGGCATACAGTTCAGCGCCATGCGGAAGCTGCCATGCGCCCACTTTGTCATAGCAGGCCGGCAGATATTCAGTGGTAAAAAAATGTTTGAACTTGGTAAACGCTGGCACTACCTGCTGCTCCACGGCTTCTCGCGCTTCTTTCTGCAGCCGCTGCTGATCTTCCGGACTGATAGTTTTTGGAAAATGCAAAAACGGTTTGTAGTAGCCACTCTGTGTAGGATCGCTGACAATTTGTTTGTCGATCTGCCCGGGTATGCGCTCCATAATTACCCGCGGATGCACCATGCGCTCGCGGATCCCCTGTTGCAGCAGGGCGATCACCTGGTCCATGTGCGCGGGAAATGCGCGCATGCGGGCCAGCCAGTCAGAATAATCTTTAAGCGTGTCAAATCGCAGCGAGTCGCCCAGTTCGTCACTGGTTTGTGGCCCTTCGCGTTGATTAAAACTCATCAGAAACCAGTGGAGCTTGTATTGCTCCACGCGGTCTTGAAAACGTTTTTGAAAAAGATCGTAGTTGAGCTGGTCGGTTTTATTCAGCGTCTTGCGATCGATCTTGGCCAGCTGCGCCAGCACCTCTTTATTGTGCTGGTCGCGACGCGCGTATGCTTCCAGGCTCATGTCCGTCCACCGGTCATTCCAGCGGCGGTCGCCCATTTCAGAGGCATCTTCCGGACGGTCCTGCATATCTCGGTCCCAGGCCGCGGCAAAGAGATCGTGCAATGCTTTTGATCCCTCTTGACGCGGAAGTGTCCGCCCACTCACGGCAAATGCCAGAAGCAAAAACACGAAAGGCCACACGCGCATTGTTCCTCCGATTCCAGCGGAAAGTGTATAGCAGATGCTCGCGGCATTAAAATCGTGAGCAAGAAATCTACAAATCAAACCAGCGCGCACGCCGTGCTGGCAAATGTCTTAAGGGGAAAGACACATGCGATTTTTCAGATCACTTAAGTGTAAGTCTATTGCGTTAGGAATGCTGTTGATTGCCAGCGCGTTGGCGGGAAATGCAGCAACAATTCCAGCAGGCAGCCATGCCACGGTTCGATTGAATACTTCACTCAGCTCCGCCACAGCCGAAAAAGGCCAGCCGTGGCACGGCACCCTGACCAGGAACATTGTCGCCAACGGCAAAGTGCGGGCCAAGGCAGGCGAACCGGTAAAAGGAATCGTCACCTTTGTAAACCGTAGCGGACGCCTCCACAAACCCGGCGAACTCTCTCTGCGTCTTACGTCCATTAAAGGCGTGCGGGTTTACAGCTCGCGGGTCACGCGTGAAGGCAAGAGCCATACCAAAAGCAACGCCACCAAGATTGGAGGCGGAGCCGCTGCTGGCGCTGTGATTGGCGCACTGGCCGGCGGAGGCAAAGGCGCTGCCATTGGCACAGTTGCCGGCGCGGGCGCAGGAACCGGTGTTGCCGCTGCCACAGGGAAAGACGAAGTTGCAATCCCCGCAGAAAGCGTTCTCACCTTTACCATTACCGGCTCAAGATAAACTCAAGAGCTAGTCAGATGTAAGTGAGCGGGCGCGCCTCTGATAGGCTGGGTTTAACTAACTTAGGTTCGACTAAATTAGGTTTGCTCTCAAAAAATCAGTTTGAGCAGGCTTCAAAAAATCAGAGGTGCCCCCCACAATGAAAATGGCGCGCGTGATTCTCTTTACCAGCCAGATGGATGCCATGAGCAAGTTTTATGGAAAGACTCTGGGCCTCCGCCAGGTCAGCAGTGAAAAAGGCTGGCAGGAATTTGCCGCCGGCGGCACATGCATCGCACTGCATTCCGGCCCGTCATCGCCGGGACGCAAGGGGCCAAAGATTGTCTTCCATACCAAAGATGTTGCTGCTCTGCGGGAAAAGCTGGTAGCCACGGGAGCAAGCTTTGGCAAAGTCCGCCAAGGAGAGGTGTTTTGCCTGTGTGACGGCAAAGACCCTGACGGTAATCCCATTCAGCTCTCGAACCGCTAAAGCAAATGCCAGAAGCAAAAATACGAAAGGCCGCACGCGCAGATCTGCTCGAAAATTAGCCTTGGCTGAATGCTGACTCCTTACGCCTCTTTCAGCGCCTCAATCACCGCCCCGGCATGCTCGTCCGGCTTCAGGCCATTCAGGATCGCGCTGATCTTGCCCTCAGGGCTGATCACAAACGTAGTCCGGTCTATGCCCATATATTTCTTGCCGTACATGCTTTTTTCTTTCATCACGCCGTATTGGTTGCAGACTGTTTTGTCCACATCGGCCAGCAGCGAATAGGGGAGGTCGTATTTTTCCTTGAACTTCTTCTGGGCAGAGGGTTTATCGGCGGAGATGCCAAACACCACAGCCCCTGCTTTTTGTATCTTTTTGAATGCGTCGCGGAACCCGCACGCCTCAATTGTTCAACCGGGCGTGTTGGCCTTGGGATAGAAGAACAACACCACGTTTTTGCCGCGATAGTCCTTCAGCGCAATTGTTTCTCCCTCTTCATTAGCAAGAGAGAACTCCGGGGCTTTATCATTAACTTGCATGGTTTTTCCGTGTTTATAAAGTCAATGAATTTATATAGCAGAAAAAAGTTTCTGGCCAGCGCGGCACTTGTGCTGGCATGTGCTGGCCTCTTCACTAGTGCTGTGGCCCAGCGTCGCAAAACTCACAAGTTGCGCGCCACTGCCATAGTGGAAACCATAACGGACGCATCGGGCAAAGTCACCACGCGGATCATCCCCGTTACCGTTCTTGATGAAGGCCAGTTCCAGGACGCCAGTATCTATAAAGCCCGCCCGCGTCCCATGGCGATTGACGATGGCATTGTCTATGAAGCGCAGACATCCGGCATTCCTGTGGCCACAGCCACTATCTCAAATGGCTCCAGCAGCGACGGATGGATAGCTATGGGCAGTTGGAAGATCATCACCGCTCCGGTAAAAAAACCGGATGCGTCCGTTACTGTGAGCGAGCCCAACAATAACGATGGCCGTCCTGTTCTGCATCGCGCCGCCGGCAGCGCCTCTGATTCCAGTGCGCCTTCTCCATCCGCCACTCCTGCTCCCGGTTCATCTAGTACAAGCTCATCTGGGACAGGCTCATCCAATGATGATCGGCCAGTTCTTCATCGCCCCAGTGATAGCGGCTCGCCCGCAGCTTCGAGCACACCAACACCTTCAAGCACGCCGAGCCCGACGCCGTCCGGCAACTCTTCCAGCACGTCCACCACTTCCAGCGCTCAAGATGATCGACCGACGCTCCATCGTCCAAATGACAGCATTACCGCCGCTGCTCCTGCGCCGACTCCCTCTGCCAGCCAGAGTACGCCGCAAAGTTCTTCAGCGCCAGAAGATCCTGACCGCCCCACGCTGAGAAAGCACGACTCTGCTCCACAGGAACGCACGCAGCCAACGCAGGTTGAAAATGCCCCTGGTACTACGGCTGCTCCGGCTCCAGTCGCTAAAAAGCCGTCCGGGCCTCCCGGCATCACCAAAACTTATGTGGCGGTTTCTGATACGCAGTCACTCGATGTCCGGTCTTATGACTTCAAGTGGAAGATGGATGAAGTAGCTCCCATGGAGCTCAAGATGCGTAAGCTGGCGCTGGCTCAGGTTCCAAAACAACTGGGACCGCAGCAGACCAAGGCAGAGGTACAACTCAGAAATGTAGCCATCCGCTCCTTTGATCTTGATCTGAGCAACGACGCAGTCATCGTTCTCAGCGCAGAAATTCCCGCCACCGTGCCCAGCACCAAAGAGCGCTCCGCCAGATTTATCTCGCGCTATATCACCCTTGTCGCGCGTGTGGATTTTGAAGGCGAGCCGCAAAAAATCCTGGCCAGCGTGACCGACTCGTCGCGGCAGGACGTCTCTCCGCGTCTGGAACTGATTGATGCAGTAGACGTGGATGGCGACGGCGTCGCCGAACTGCTCTTCCGCGAGTACGGTTATGACGACACCAGCTTCGTCATCTACAGCATCGGCCGCAGTACGGCAACCAAGCTTTTTGAAGGAGCCAGTAGGCCGTTGCACTAAATTCCATTTGTGCATATAAAATAAGCGGCTTGATTTCAATTAGGTAGGCTGGACGGCAAGTGAAATTCAAAGTCGTTAGCGAAATTGCGGAAGTAAAATTAATTGCAACTGGTCGGTCGATTCGCGAGTTGAAACGTCTGCGCAAGGCCTATGGCGCTGGCAGAT
>DASZMF010000806.1:0-2625 GCA_035552035.1 Candidatus Angelobacter sp. | reverse complement strand
CCCCAGCTGATTTGCGTGGCCATTCAGTTCAGCGTAAGTCAGACTTTGCTGCCCGGAGACAACCGCCACCGACTGAGGCGTTCGCTGTGCCTGGTCTTCAAACAATTCATGCACGCACTTTTGCCACGGAGCCGGCCTGATGGTTTGGTTCCATTCCACCAGCAGCTGTTGCCGCTCGGCAGCATCCATCAGGCAGACTTCCGTAAGCTTCTGCAACGGATCGCTGATCATGCTTTCGAGAATCTTTTCGTAGTGCTTCACGCTGCGCCGGATGGTGCTTTCGTCAAACAAATCGGTGTTGTACTCCCACAGCATGGTCACCGCGTCTTTGTCCCACTCCGGATTGAGACGAAGACGCTGTGTGGTGGCTGGAATCACAATCACGCCGAGATCGAACTTGGCAGCGCCATTCCCGAGCGCTTCTTCAAGTTGCAGCTCCAGTTCCGGAAGTTCCGGGATGAAGACAGGCGAGTTGTGAAAATTGAAGGTCGTCTGGAACAGCGGATTCACTCGCAAATCCCTGTCTACGATCTGATCTCGAACCACCTCCTGTAGCGGCGCGTCCTGGTTTTCATAAGCTTCAAAAGTGAGTTCTCGCACCTGCGCCAGCAGATCTCGGAAGTTCAGACGGGGCGGCATTTGAGCGCGCAAGACCACGTTATTTACGAGCATTCCCAGCAGCCCTTCGGTTTCCGGCCGCTGGCGGTTGGCCAGGCTGGTTCCTACGCAAAAATCGGCTTGCCGCGTGTGGTGATACGCAAAGGCAAAAAAGGCGGACATCATGATCACAAAAAGGCTTGTTTCTTCACGATGGCTGAATGCGTGCAGACTTCTGGAGAGATCCAGCGAAAGTGGAATCCTAAGCACCCGGCCCTGAAAAGTTTGCACTGGCGGCCGTGGGCGGTCAGTGGGCAGCGCGCTCATGGGTGGGCTGCCGGCGAGTTTGCTTTTCCAGAATGAGAGTTGCGCCTGTACTCGCTCAGAGCGGACGTGTTGCCGCTGCCAAACGGCGAAGTCAGCAAATTGAACCCGTGGCGCCGCCAGAGAAGGAGGCTTGCCGGCGGCCCGCGCCTTGTAAATTTCAAGCAGCTCACCCAGAAAGAGGTTGAAGGACCAGCCATCGTGGACGAAGTGGTGCTCGATGTGAAGCAGCAGATGCTCTTGTTTGCCCAGAGTGAACAGGACCCAGCGAATCAGCGGGAGCCGGCCAACGTCAAATTGCATGGCCATTTCTTTGCCGATCAATTCCGCCGTCGTCTCATTCAACTGCTCTCTTGCAACACCTTCCAGATTTATTACGGGCAAAGGAACCGGGAACGGATCGTGGATGGCCTGCAGGGGCCGCCCGCCTTTCTCAAAGAAGGTGGTGCGCAGGATTTCGTGGCGGCGGACCATCTCCGTGAGGCTTTGCTCCAGAGCGGCAACGTCAAGCGGGCCACGGATGCGCAGCGTGGCCTGAAAGTTATAGGCAATGCTGGAAGGATCAAGCTCCTGCAGAAACCACACGCGCTCCTGCGAAAAGCCAAGAGGAATCTCTTCACCGCGCGGCACCGTGCCAATTGGCGGAGCCTGGTCCTGGGAAGCATCGCGTTGCGCCGCTTCATAGTGCCGCGCCAGGTCAACCAACGCCGGCTTCTCCAGAAAACTACGTAGAGGAATCGAGACGCCGTAACCTTTGCGCACGCCGGCAATCACCTGTGCTGCAAGCAATGAGTTTCCGCCAAGATCAAAGAAGCTGTCATGCGCGCCGACGCGATTGATGCGGAGCACTTCCGCCCAAATACTCGCAAGCATTGTCTCGGTTGCCGTTCGGGGCGCAACATACGATTCTTCCAGCGACGGGCGCTCTCCCTTTGGAGCCGGAAGGGCCCTGCGGTCTACCTTGCCATTTGCCGTGAGCGGCAGCGTATCTAGAGCGACGAAAGCTGTGGGAACCATGTACTCCGGCACCTTCTTGACCAGGTAATCGCGAAGGTCCGCTGTCCGCGAGCTTCCTTTATCGCGAGGCACAACGTAGGCGACCAGGCGTCTGTCTCCGGGGCTATCTTCGCGGACCATCGCCACTGCCTGTGCGACGTCTGGATGTTGTTCCAGTACCGCTTCTATTTCGCCGAGCTCGACGCGGTAACCACGCAATTTCACTTGCTGGTCGATGCGCCCAAGAAATTCCAGATTACCGTCAGGTAGGCAGTGCCCCAGATCGCCGCTCTTGTAAAGGCGTTCGCCGGGCTTCGCGCTAAATGGATTGGGCACGAACCTGGACGCGGTGAGCACAGGTTGGTTCCAGTAGCCGTGTGCAAGTCCACTGCCTCCCAGATAAATCTCTCCACTTTTGCCCGGGGGCACGGGCTGCATTTCCTGGTCAAGAACGAACGCAGTGCTATTGGCAATCGCCCGGCCAATCGGAACGGTGGAAGCATCCGCCGACATTTCACGAAGCTCACCGCAAGTGGAAAACGTGCCGTTTTCCGTGGGACCGTATCCGTTGATCAATCTGCAGTTGGGATATAGCTTGAGAAACTTCTGCACCGCCCGCAGAGAGAGTGCATCGCCTCCGGCCAGCAATTGCCGCAGGTGGCGGAAGTAACGGCCGTTGTCCATTTCCATTAATTGGTGAAACAAGCC
>DASZMF010000805.1:0-2916 GCA_035552035.1 Candidatus Angelobacter sp. | reverse complement strand
TGCCGATCACGATCATCGCCGCGCCGGTGAAGTTGGCTTCATGCAGCGGCTTGCCTTTGTGCGACGATGTGGCCAGCACGCGCACGCCTTTTTCCTTCAGCAAGGGAATGGTTTCAGCCATCTTCACACGTAGCAGAGGCTCGCGGAAGAGCGATCCGGCGGAGGCGCGTACAGCCTTGGGATTGAAGTGGCTGACCGTCTTTTCACCCAGCAGCACGGCGCGTGCGCCAAAGGCTTCTGCCGAGCGGATAATCGTGCCGAGATTTCCGGGATCCTGAATGCCGGCGATGCCGAGGAATAGCGGCGATTGGTCTGCCTGCTCTATTAGATCTTCAAACTTTGTGGGTTTCAATTTAACCAGCGCAGCCACGCCTTGCGGTGAGTCGGTGTTTACGGCGCTTGAGAAGACTTCATCGGGCAGCAGGAGAATCTCTACCTGGCTGCCGATCTGGGGCAGCAGCTTGGCAGAGTGTGCGCTGCCGGCGTCACTGAAGAAAACAGCCTGAAAACGCAGCCCGCTGCGGATGGCCTCTTCAATGATCCTGACGCCTTCAATGGCAATATAACCCTCTGTAGTGGGCTCGTTCTGGCTGAAGACCTTGCGGAGGTCTTTGATCAGCCCATTTTGGCGGCTGGTAACGCGGCGCAAGCGGGAATCTGGCTGGCTCTGAACATTCATTAGATAGCCATCATACTCAATGCAGCGTGCGATTGATAAAACGTGGGTCCAGTTTCAGCGCGGACCTGCCTCACGTGGCCGTGTTTAGCGTGGGGCTGTTTGGGGTGGCTCTAGGTTTTCTGCGCCAGCTGGTTTATTCTTAATCGTTTGTCGCAGGCTGGCGGCGATTTTGAGCAACGGTCGCGTCGCCGCATTTGCGCAAGAATTACTAGTTGGGGAGTCTGGCTTTGGCTGCGGAAATTCTTAAGATCAATCCTGATACGCCGGACATGCGTCTGGTTTCTTATGTTGCTGACCGGATCAAGGCCGGGCAGGTGGTGGGCATGCCCACTGATACTTTTTACGGTCTGGCGGCCGATCCGCTGAACCTGCGCGCGGTTGACCTGATTTATGACGTGAAGACGCGCAGCCGGCACAAGCCGCTTTCTCTGTTGATTGAAAGCGTGGAGCACGCGGAATATCTGGCGCGTCCGCTGCCGGATGTGTTTTACGAAATTACGCGCAAGTATTGGCCCGGACCGCTGACGATTATTGTGAAGGCATCTTCAAGGCTGCCGTTAAAGGTCACGGCAAACACTGGTAACGTTGCGCTGCGCTTGCCCGCGTCAAACGTGGCGGTGGAGATTATTCGCGCAGCCGGTGTGCCGCTTACGGCGACATCCGCCAACATCAGCGGAGCCAGTGAATGCACCACGGCAGAAGGCGTGCGCGAGCAACTGGGTGATCGCATCAGCCTGATTGTGGATGGCGGCGCCAGCCCGCGCGAAGTGGCATCGACCATTATCAATATGAGCGAGCCTGGGCACATAAGCATTCTGCGCCAGGGCGCAATTCCGGAAAGCGATCTGGCTGAATTCCTGCGTTTTGGGTGAGTTCATAACTCCATGGCACTCACGCGTTGGAACAAATGGCTGTTGTGGACTCTGGCGCTGGGACCTGCCTGCTATGCGGCAACCGTGTATGTGCGCATATTGAACCAGGCAGCGCACGATGAGGCGCGGGCTGCGGACGCAATCGTGGTCTTTGGCGCGGCTGAGTATGACGGGCGGCCTTCTCCGGTTTACAAAGCTCGGCTGGACCACGCGGCGCAGCTCTATCATCGCGGACTGGCGCAGATGGTAATCACCACGGGCGGCTCCGGCGGCGATCTCCATTTCAATGAAGGCGAAGTAGGCCGCGAATACCTGAAGACTCTGGGCATCCCTGACAGCCAGCTCATTGCCGAGACACAAAGCCCGGACACGGCTGAATCAGCGCGCAGGGTGAGCACCATAATGTATGTAAACGGCATGCGCTCCTGCCTTGCCGTAAGCGACGGCTACCATATCTTTCGCATCAAGAAGATGCTGGGGCGCGAAGGTATTACGGTGTATGGAGCGCCGCGGCCAAATTCGCGTCCGCTGAGTTTATGGAAGCGGGAAGAATCCATCTGGCATGAGATTGGCAGTTACACGCTGTGGGTCATGCATTTGAGCTAGATGCAAACCTCACCACGGATTACACGGATCAAATGGATTTACACGGATCAGGAAATTAACCACAAAGGTCACGAAGGAACACAAAGGGAACTACCACTGCCTAAGAAATCAATTTGAGCGATAACTTAAATCGCAATGCAAATTTATTTCTAAATAGTGTTTTGATGATGATTTTATTTGGGTTTTCCCTTGTGATCCTTCGTGACCTTTGTGGTTATGTTTTGATTTTTGTTTATCCGTGGTGAGCTTTTGTTTTTACTGCAGGTTGAAATTCAGGCTGGTCGTCAGGCCGGTATTTACCGTGGTGCTGGCTGTTGTGCCGGTGTGATTTGCGGCTGAGGCTGTCATGTTATATGCGCCAACGGCGATCCAGTTGGAAGAGTACGCGCCGTTACTTCCGGTGGTAAGCGTTTTGGTCTGGTGGGGCTCTCCGCCGTTCAAGGTCACCGTCGCGCCGGCGATGGGAATGCCTGCGCTATCGAAGACAAAGCCAGTGACAATACCTGCGGTGGACATCCAGATTTTGCTGGGGCTTGGCTCGGCCACGGCATTCAGTGTTGACGTAGCGGCGCGGGCGTTGCTTAGCCAGCCGGTGCGGGTGGCAGTGATGGCTACGGAGTTTCTGGCAGAGGCCGGAATGGAATAGTTGCCGTTGCTGTCTGTGATTGCTGTACCGCTCTTCGATGCCATGGTTACGCCGGGCATTGGCGCGCAATTCTGAGCATTCTTGACCACGCCAGAAATTGAACCTGCTGCGGT
>DASZMF010000804.1:0-2581 GCA_035552035.1 Candidatus Angelobacter sp. | reverse complement strand
GGCGAATCTGACTTGAGCGCGCCGGAGGCGATTAAGAAAGTGGACCCGGCGTATCCGCAGGACCTGGTGCATGACCGCGTGGAAGGCACCGTGGTGCTTTATGCCGTGATTCACGCGGACGGTAGTGTGGGCGATGTCCGCGTGCTTGAGGGCTTTGATGAGCGCCTGAATGAAAATGCGCGGAAGGCGCTGGCGCAGTGGAAGTTTCGTCCGGGCACAAAAGATGGAACGCCCGTGGACGTTGAAGCTGTGGTTCGCGTGCCGTTCAAGGTCCCGCGAAAAGAGTTTTGATTTTTTGCGGCTTTGATTCACGCCGCGCTGGTCGCGCAACATGGCTAGTACGCAGCATTGGTGCGAAGTTTTGATTAAGGCGCGTAGCTTTGATTACCGCGCAGCAGTAGCCAGGTTCGCTACGCTCTCAATCGCCTGATAAATCTTGGGATGCGTACAGACTTCGTAGTAGTTGCGGTCAGTAAAGTTCTTGAGGGAGAAGTCGCGCGCGTCCACGTGGGCGATGCGGCCTTCACGAATAATAATGTGGTGGAATGATCCCTGGCCCAGCGGCACGACGCCGGCATAAACGCGGACCGTGCTTTTCTGCCAGATCATGGGCACTTGCAAGTCAAACGCCTGGAGAGAAATCTCTCCACGCAGCTTTTGAAATGCCGCCTGGTTCATGTGTATGCCTCCAATGTTGTAACGCAGCAGAAATTCGTCAGGATTGCCGCCGGTGTCTTCATCTTCAACTGACTTAAAGGAGAATACGTTGAACAACAGCTCGCGATCTTCCAAAAGTCGGCGCACGCCTTTGCTGCAGGAAGAAAGGCGGTCACTCTCATTGAGCGCCTTGGAGATCATGATTTTTTTACTACCGTCCATCAGATACATGGGCGCTGAGTCCTGGTACGAAACACCAATGCCAACTTCCAGGCTGGGCAGTCCGGCGGCGAGCGATCGCTCATTGTATGCGGTGACCACCTGGATCATTTCCTTGGCCAGCACGCAGGTCTGGGCCACACCCAATGTAGGTTCGCCTTCACGCTCAAACAGCGCCAGGATCAGTGCATCGCCTTCAATAAAGACTTTCTTCGCGTCGTACTTGGGCAACAGTTTGTTAATGGGATCGTAAAAATTGAGGCTGAAGTAAGAAGCCGGATTCAAACCTTTTTCCAGCAGCGTGCGCGTCAGCGTGGTCGATTCGCGAATGTCTGCCTTGAGGACCACGTGATGAATAATCTTTTCTTCTGCCGGCTTCTGCTCTTCTGCCAGCAGAAATTCATAGAGGGTATTGTTGATGGCGGAAAGCTCGCGGAAACGCTCATTGCCCAGCACGTTCACTCGCTCCATGGATTCCACCACGGTTTCCATGCGGCGCAGGTCGCGATGGTAACGCGTGAAGTCAGCAAAAAACCGTGCAGCAGTTTTGGCCCGCTCAACTGGTTTGCAGCTCTCTACTTTTCTGATGGCGGCATGCAAACCCGCGGGAGAAAGTTTTCCATGTTCTTCCAGCAGCGTTTCCAAGCGCTTGCGCTCTTCGCGCGAGATCAGCGCATTCTTGAGCTGCTGCGGATTGATGGGCGGAGAATACTGCGCCAGCAGCGGCACCGCTTCATACGAGGCAATCACGCTGCCCATTACATTTTCGCGCTCCAGCAATTCGGTCCAAGCGTTGAGCAGAGCTTTCTGCGCTTTGCCCTTGGGGTTGGAATCGTCAGGCGCTCCGCCATCCATAATCTCATGCGCATTTTCCGGGACGTTCAGCAGCGCGTCCACGCGCGGATCGCCAACGTCAGGCACCAGTCCCAGCGATTTGAGATATTGCGCGGCAATATCGCGCATCGTCTCAAAGCGGTCTCTGTCGCGATCATAATTTCCCAGCATCACATAGTGCTCAGCGTTCAGGAGATTGTCCTGGCCATCTTCACTGAACACCAGCCGATTGAGAAAAAGTTCATACGTTGCAGCTGCGTTGTCGCCAAACAAAGAACGCCGCGTTCTACCCAGCGTTTCTTTTTCTGCCTCACGCAGTACTACAAAAAGGTCCTGTCCGGCTTTGCGCAGCACAGTTTTTTTGTTGATCTGGAAACCGGCAAGCCGCTCGCGCATCTCCAGCGTGCGAGTCGTGCCAGACTGGCGCGGTCCTTCATTGAATTTAACGCGGGCGCGGCAGCGCTCCAGCACCTGCCCATATTGATTGAGCAGTTCAGTGCGTTGAAATTTGAGTATCGCCAGGCGGAAAAGCAGATCCAGTGAAACGTTGCTCTCTGCCTTTGCCCGGTTCAAAGAGACAACGTGCAGCTCAGTGAGCAGACGCTTAAATTCCGCTGGATCAAACTGCCGTGCCGTGGGATCTTTATGCCGCAGCGGACCGCGTACAGCAATGCGCTCTTCTGTAGCCAGTTCTTCCACGCTGCCGTGCTTGGCCACGAGCTTGAAAATGTGCTGGCGGGCAATTTCAGTAAATTTGGGGCTGAGGTAAACATCGTGACGGAGATTGTCAATTCCAGTGACCAGATTTTCCAGAACAAGTGAGGGCTCATCGCTGGTCAATTCAAGTTGACGGGCGTGTTCAGGCAAGCTA
>DASZMF010000803.1:0-2033 GCA_035552035.1 Candidatus Angelobacter sp. | reverse complement strand
GGCCGCGAGTCCAAGAACAGTGTCAAGATGCGCACGGTTGGCGTATTAATCCATAGTTCACCGCATGTTACCCGTAGAAGATGCCAAAAACGTGGGTGCGGCTGCGGTTGTTGTTGCCAGCGATCCAGGCGCCAGTCTTCGCGCGCCTTTTCGCTGGCGGTCCGCCTTGGAAGCAGTCGCGATACCCACTGGCGCGGTTGTGGCGGGTTGCGTTCTGTTCGGCTTTTTCTGTTTTTGTCAGGGCAAAAATTCATTTGCTGTATTTGGCTCCATAAATAGGGCCGCTTTCGGCAGCTGGTATTCATTTCAGAATACCCTGGTGCGCGCTGCTCCGTTGATGCTCACTGCGCTCTGCACCGCACTGCCCGCCCGACTTGGTCTGGTGGTTATCGGCAATGAGGGCGCACTGGTCATCGGCGGACTTGCAGCGGCGGCTGCCGGTTTGGCGGTACAAACAGCCGCGCTGCCCGTGGTCATCGGTGTCATGTTGATCGCTGGAATGATCGGCGGAGGAATCTGGATCTCCATCGTTGGTCTTCTCTACTACAAGCGCGGCGTCAACGAAACCATCAGCAGTCTCCTGATGAATTACATTGCCATTGCACTCCTGAACCATTTGGTAAATGGCTTGATGCGCGATCCCGGCAGCTTAAACAAACCGTCCAGCTATCCGATTCCAGACGATAAAATGCTTCCCTCCATCGGCAACACCAACATTCATTACGGACTCATCTTTGGTATCATCGCCTGCATCATCGCCTGGGTCTTGATGGAGCATACCACCTTCGGCTTCAAGGTTCGGATGATAGGCGGCAATATTCGGGCTGCGCGTATGGCTGGTCTTCCCGTGGCACGTCTGGGTCTCATCACCTGCTTTCTAGCCGGGGCGGGCGCGGGCATCGCCGGTATGGTTGAAGTGGCAGCCGTCCATGGCCGCGCCAATGAATCGCTTGCTTCGGGTTACGGCTACGCGGGAATCTTGGTGGCGTTCGTCGCCCGTTATCGCGGACTTCCCATCATTCTCGTGGCGACTTTTGTCGGGGGCATCCTGGCCAGTGGCGGCATACTTCAGCGTGAATTCAAGCTGCCCGACGCGACTATTCTGCTGTTTCAGGGCCTGGTATTCCTGGCTATTTTATATAGCGATTCGCTTTACGGAAAATTCAAAATCTTCAAGGAGCGTGGAGCGTGACTGCTCATTCCATTGGTTGGTGGGGCGTGGTCGTCGGGGTCCTGGCTGCGTCCGTGCGCGGCGGAACGCCTTTTCTGCTGGTCAGCCTCGGCGAATGTCTTACCGAGAAAAGCGGTAAAATCAACCTTGGTCTCGAAGGCGTACTTCTCATGGGTGCCATGAGCGCATACGCGTTCTCCTATAAGGCCGGCAATCCTTGGGTTGGGGTAATGGCAGCAGCTGTTGCGGGAGGAGCATTAGGATGCATTCATGCATTCCTTGTCTCGCGACCCAAAGTGAATGACATTGCCGCCGGCATTGCCATGCTCATTTTTGGCAGCGGTTGTGCATTTTATTTCGGCAAGCCTTACATTCAGCCCACCGCACCGCAATTGCCCGCAATCTCCCTGGGTGCCTGGAGCAGCGTTCCACAAATCAACGCTGCGCTTAAGATCAGCCCTCTGTTTTTCTTTGGCGTCGGCGTTGCCTTTGCCATGCAGTGGTTTTTCCGGACGACCCGCTGGGGCATGCATGTGCGCGCAGTCGGCGATTCTCCCGCTGCCGCGCGCGCCATGGGCATTTCCGTCACCCGCACACGCTGTTTATGCATTATCTTCGGCAGTATGCTGGGAGGCATTGGTGGCGCGCACCTTTCACTTTTTTACCCCGGCGCATGGACGGAAGCAATCTCCAGCGGGCAGGGTTTGATGGCGGTTGCGCTGGTAATTTTCGCTCGTTGGAACCCTGTGCAATGTCTCTGGGCTTCATTGCTTTTCGGTGGCGCCCAAGCCATTGGGCCATCCTTGCAAGCGGTTGGGATCAGTTCCGGCTATTACCTCTGGAACGCCTCACCTTATATTCT
>DASZMF010000802.1:0-8102 GCA_035552035.1 Candidatus Angelobacter sp. | reverse complement strand
TTAATAGGAGAAAGCAATGAAGAATATCCGATCCATCTCAATCTGCATGTTGGGCATTCTAGCGGCTGGCGCAATCTGGCTTGGCCTGGCCGGAACCGCAGCGCAAGCCACAGACAAAACTGACACCAGCGCCGCAGCAGCTTTCAACAAGCTAAAAACGCTGGCTGGCACCTGGGAATCAACCAGCAAAAACGGCAAGGTGACCACCTCCTATGAAGTAATTTCCAACGGCACCGCCCTGGTGGAACACTTGAACACTCCCGGTGAAGGCAACATGCTCACCGTCTTCCATCTTGACGGCGACCGCCTTGTTCTCACCCACTATTGCACTGCCGGTAATCAGCCCCACATGCAGGCGGAAACTTATGATCCCGCAAGCAGCAAAATTGTTTTCAACTTTGACGGCGGAGGCAGCCTAAGTGACGCCAGCGTCGGCCACATGCATAATGTCGCCTTCAAATTCACCAGTGCAGACGCATTCTCCGCCGACTGGACCTTCCAGGAAAACGGCAAGCCCAAGTTTACTGAGAACATCGCTTACCACCGCGTAAAATAACTTACAGCGCATATTCCGTGTGGAAGCGTGCTGTTACCAAGGGCGCGCTTCTCTTCACCAACCAAGCTTGTTGAAGAAACCAAGCCAGGAGATTCCGATGCGTTACATGCTGTTAATCTACACCACCGAAGATGCACTGGCCCGCAGCTCGCAAGAAGAAATGCAGCAGCTAAGAAACCAGCATATAGCTGCCATGCAGGAAGCTCATACCAAAGGCGTAATAGAACAAGCTGAGCCACTGCCGGCCACAGCTACGGCCAAAACTATCCGCATGCAAAACGGAAGACACATCATCACCGACGGCCCTTTTGCTGAGACCAAAGAACAGCTCGCCGGCTATTACATTCTTGACTGCAAAAACTTTGACGAAGCCATTGCCTGGGCCACCAAAATTCCCACCGGTTGCGGCGGCCTGCAAGGCTGCGTGGAAATTCGCCCGCTGCAAGACATGCCTGCCAGTGAAAAAATAAAACACATGGCGCAGAGCTCAGCCGCTAGCAATGGATGAATTCCAAACCATAATCGACTCCGTCTTTCGGCAGGAGTCAGGCCGCATTCTCGCCACATTGATCCGCATTGCCGGATCGTTTGACCGCGCCGAAGAAGCCATGCAGGAGGCTTTCGCCACCGCCGTCGCCAACTGGCCGACCAAAGGCGTGCCGGATAATCCTGGAGCATGGCTCACTTCCGTGGCGCATCGCAAACTCGTGGACCACAGCCGGCGCGAGCGCACGCGCCGCGAGAAACAAGAACCGCTGCAATATGAAACACCGACTGCGTACGAACTGGATACCACCATGATTGAAGATGAGGCCATCACATTTCCCGACGACCGTCTCCGCCTCATCTTTACCTGCTGCCATCCGGCACTGCATCAGGAAGCGCAGGTTGCGCTCACACTACGCACGCTCGGCGGTCTCACCACTCCAGAAATTGCCCGCGCCTTTCTTCTGCCTGAGCCAACGCTGGCCCAGCGTCTGGTCCGCGCGAAACGCAAAATCAGTGAGGCGCGCATTCCGTATGAAGTTCCTCCGCGAGAGCAACTGGCTGAACGCCTGCATTCCGTGCAGTCTGTAATCTATCTCGTCTTCAATGAGGGATACTCCGCCACTGCCGGTGATTCACTCATTCGACGTGAACTGTGCTCTGAAGCCATTCGCCTCTGCCGGACTCTCTGCGAGCTTCTGCCCGATGAACCAGAAAATCTAGGACTCTTGGCGCTCATGCTCCTGCATGACTCTCGCCGTGATGCCCGCATGAAGCAAGGCAAACTCGTTACCCTCGAAGACCAGGACCGCACTCTCTGGGACCGCGATCACATTCACGAAGGCGTCGCCCTACTCAATCGCGCCTTGCGTATGCGGCAAGCCGGTCCATATCAGTTGCAGGCCGCCATCTCAGCGATCCACGCGGAAGCAGCATCTGCCGCGGAAACCGACTGGCATGAAATTGCCGCAATCTATCTGGAACTGATGCGGCAAACTCCATCGCCCATCGTTGCCCTGAATCATGCCGTCACCGTGGCTATGAGCGAAGGCCTGGAGCAAGGACTGGCGCAGATCGATCTAGTCGGTGCCTCCGGACATCTGGAAAACTACCATCTGTTCCACGCCGCGCGTGCAGATATTCTGCGCCGCCTGGGCCGCAAACCCGAATCCGCCGATGCCTATACCACCGCACTGCGATTAGCCACGAACAAAGTTGAACAAGAATACTTGAGGGATCGTCTAAAGCAGTTAGTAGCACAGTAACTTTGGGTTTCCAATTACCAATTTTGGCACTTTCGGCGATTTTGGCAATCTCGCTCTAGCTGCTTCTCTCCACAATAAAATCCGGAATCGAAAGCAACGCTCGCTTGATCTCCGAATCAGGAAAAGCATTGACCGCCTGGCGGGCCATCTCAGCATGCTTGGCCGCCGCATCATAAGCGTATGGAATTGACCCATAGCGGTTCAGCATCTCCAGAATCTGTTCATGCTTCACGCTCACAAAAGCCCGTTCTTCCAGCACCGTTTCCACCAGCGCGCGTTCGGCCGCGGTGCAATGCTCTAGCGCATGGATCACCGCCATCGTAACCTTGCCTTCGCGCAGATCGCTGGCCACCGGCTTGCCCAGAACTTCTTCTGAAGCAGTCAGGTCAAGCACATCATCCACAATCTGGAACGCCAGACCCAGGTTGCGTCCATATTCGCCTAGCCGCCCTTCCTGCTCAACTGACGCGTCACCAATAATCGCGCCCAGCCGCGTAGAAACAGAAAACAGGCAGGCCGTCTTGCGGAAAATCAGGTCAAAATGCTCTTCCAGGGAAATCATCTTCCCCAGTTTTTCCATCTGGAGCAGTTCGCCCTCAACCATCTGCTGCGTCAGGTCAATCAAAACGTCCAGCACGCGGAAATTGCGCTCCTGCACCGCAATCTTAAAAGCCTGCATGTAAAGCCAGTCGCCGGCCAGCACGCACTTTGAGTTTCCCCACTGTGTATTTGCCGCCGGACGCCCCCGCCTAGTCTTGGCTTCATCAATAATGTCGTCATGCACTAGCGTGGCCGTATGGATAATCTCCACCACCGCGCCCAGCCGCACCGCACTCTTTTCATCGTGCGGAAAAAGTTTGGCTGAAAGCAGCAGCAGCACCGGACGTATCCGCTTGCCTCCGCCCGCGCGCAGGTATTCGCCAATATCAGTGATAGCGCGGACGCTCGATACCGTGTCCCGCCCAAACTCACGCTCAATGGCGGCAAGGTCTTCGCGCAGCAGCTCAAAAACTTCTTTGGCAGTGGTTGTGGCCGATGAACTCAAAGTGCCCCTTAATTGTCCTCTATCAAGTGCTTCCCTTGTCGCCCTTACCTCTTTGATGTTGAATCAGGAACGTAGTATTCCATTTTCAAGTGACTTTCCTTTGTGTTCCTTCGTGCCCTTTGTGGTTAATTTCGGTAATTCGTAAACTGCATATCAATGCCAAAGTCATGCCCCCGCAACAGCGCAATGATCTCCTGTAAAGAATCACGGTCTTTCCCGCTCACGCGCACGGTGTCACCCTGTATGGAAGCCTGCGCCTTTTTCTTCGAGTCCTTAATCAGCTTCACAATCTCTTTGGCCTTCTCAATCGGGATCCCCTGCTGCATGGTCACTTTCTGCCGCACAGTGGAGCCTGCGGCCGGTTCAACCACGCCATACGTGAAAGCCTTGATGGGTACGTTGCGCTTCACCATCTTGTTCTGGAGAATATCATTTACAGATTTGAGGTTGGTTTCATTGGCGGAAGAGACGACTATCGCGTCCTTGCCCTCCAACTGAATGTCAGACTTTGAGTCTTTCAGGTCAAAACGCGTATGCACCTCTTTGAGCGCGTTCTGAATTGCGTTGGAGACCTCTTGCAGGTCCACTTTACTTACAATGTCAAATGAGTTTTCCGATGCCATATCTCTTATAGCTTACTAAGACTTGCGTTTTGGTGCACGTTTTTAGGAGAAATGGTTAGCTAGTCCGCTGCGATGCGCTTGGCTTTTTGATTTTCCGATCACCCGATGTCCCGATCCTCGGGTTCTCTCGCTCTTCTTCAAATATCCAACCGGCCACCAACCCACGCCCAATTACGCTGAATCACCCCCAAATCGATTCTCATTCCACTGATACTTATCTGGGCGTCGGGGGCGCCCTCACCAGCGTTTCTCGCTTTTCCTTTGTGTTCCTTCGTGTCCTTGTGGTTAAAAGTTAGGCAGCAGGTCGCAAACCCCACCCCCCTTAAGGACTTTTGTTGCAAACAAAAGGCGAACTGGCATTCGATAAGGCTGTGACAGCCTTATCGACCCCCTTTTTTCCCCTCATTTCGCCCTCGAATCGCGTTTGATCTTCCCTACCTTGCCCATTCGCTCTGTACTTACCCGGTTTATTAGCGAAAATTGAGCGAATCTAGAAAATATCCTAGCGTAGTCAAATACGAAATGTAAAGCGATTACTCACAGAAAGAGCGCGGCGCTCACGGGAAGTATTCGATCCAGAACACTCAGTGTTTGGAATAGCTACGATTGCACTACAGCGCAAAAAAGCGGAGAGCCTCTACACTCTCCGCGCCTAACGGTTTGGCCCTAGTCCCCTATTTGCGATCCGTTCCATCCGCGTTCACTTGGTCTGGGCCGGCCGGGGATCAATGGCCCGACCTCCTCTGCGTCCTTTGCGTCCTCTGCGGTAAAAATGGGTTTTCCTTTCTCCGCGCCTCCGCGGTGAAAAGCTACTTCCTCTTCTGGTTCCGTTTCACCGCGCTGGTCAGCTTCTTCCATCGCTCTTTCTCTGTCCGGCGCAGATTCGGGTCCACCAGCGTCTGTGCATGTTTCAACTCCCTGCGCAGCTTCAGGTAGCTCCGCCAGCGCGCATCCTCAATCTCGCCGGAAGCCAATGCACCCAGCACCGCGCAGTTGGGCTCAGCACTGTGCGTGCAATCGCGGAAGCCGCACTGCTCTGCCAGTGCGTCGATTTCCGGAAACGTCTGGTCAACCGCGGTGACTTGTGAAGAGCCTCCGCCGCCCTGCCGCAACTCTTGCGACCACAATTGCAGCTCGCGAATGCCTGGATTATCCAGAATCAGTCCGCCATTCGGCAGAAAGAACAGCTCACGATGCGTTGTAGTATGGCGTCCACGGCTGTCAGATTCTCGCGTTGGCTGCGTGGTCTGCGCGGATGTCCCCAGCATCTGGTTTACGATTGTCGATTTTCCCGCACCCGACGATCCCACCAGAGCGGCAGTCTGTCCTGAAGCTATGTACCGCAGCAGATCATTTGTTGCCACGCTGAGAGCTGAGATCGCCGCCACCGGAACGCCCGGCGCAATGGCTCGCACTTCTGCCACTCGAGCATCAACGTCCGGGCAGAGATCGGCTTTGTTCAGCACAATCACAGTCTCGGCTTTGCTCTCTCCGGCAGCCACCAGATAGCGCTCCAGCCGGCGCAGGTTGTAATCGTGGTCGAGTCCGAAGACGATAAACAACAGGTCGATATTGGCCGCGATCACCTGCTCTTCCGCGGCCCTGCCGCTTACCTTGCGGGAAAAGTTCGTCTTGCGCGGCAGAATATCGGTAATGATCGCCACATCGCCAGGAGCGTATTGGCGGACAGCTACCCAGTCACCCACGGCGGGCAGACCGCTCTGGTCAGCGCGATACAGCAGCGCCCCGGCAACCTCTGCGTCAATCTCGCCGGTTTCAGTCCAAAGGGCAAAGGTATGGCGGCGCTGCGCCAGAACGCGCGCTGGTTTCAGCGCTTTGTCAGAGGAGTTGTTTAGATGTCCAGCAAAAATTTGGGCCCATGATTCATTCCATCCTGCCTGATCCAATTTCATTCGGTACACTCCAGATTCGGTTGCGGAAGCAGACGCGCCCGCGCGTAAACCACGCAGACACACGTCCAGAACCTGATGGTTGGGGAGTTACGACAGAAAGTGCCGAATTCAAATCTCGAATTAAAGAGTGGCAGTCATAGGCGCAAACAAAGTTTACCGCATTTTCATCGATTAAGGGGTTTCCTGATCACCCTAAGGTGTATTCCCGACCGTGCCAGTGGCCATCACCGCGTTTTATGCAGCTTCCGAGCATCGCGTGATTGCACTGGAAGTAAGCCTTCCCGCTGGTTACCTCTGTACTCTTGTTGGTTTCGAGCTCTGCTGCGATGATGACTATGCGTTAACGATCTGGCTGGTGGTTTCGGGGGAAAGCACCCGGCTGGATTTGGGCTCTTAAGCAGGCCTCGGCTAAACACCGAGGCCTGTAGTATTTTCCGGCCTATTCCTGACGCCCATCCTTCCCAACGGGGAGGTTCTGAACCGAGCAGAGCATCTTCCTGAAAAGCCAGCCTTGCTTACATATTCCCTTCATCCGCTGACGGCCCATAGATGGAAGGCACAGCCACATCATTCAGCCGCAGATAAACGCCCAGCTGCGCGCGATGGTGAATCGTGTGGTTCATGATAAAGCTCCGCAACACAGCAACACGCGGCAGGGTGAGGACCGTGTGGTCGCCAGCCTTGAGCGTCCAGGGCTTGGCCATTTGCGCATCGCTGCAGCTGGCGATCGCCTTGCGCGCCATGGCCAGGTTCTGATCAAACGTGGCCAACACTTCAGCGCGTGTCTTCGCTTCCACCGGCCGCGGCGCCGTGCTTACGTCGAACACGTCCTGCCCGACAATCGCCTCAGCCCAATGATTAATGGTGGCCAGATGGGTGGCCAGCGCGCCCAGCCCCATGGACTTGGCATGCGGTTTGAAGCTGAATTTATCTTCTGGAACGCGCTCCAGTGATTTGCGCGTGTTGGCCATTTCGTTGTCGAACTCTGGCAGCAGTGACTGGCTAATGACTTTGCTCTCTGGTTGTGCTTGCGGCTGTGCAGCCATGTTTCATCTCCTTAAAAAACTGACGAGCCATTGTACCTATTCCACGCTTCAGGAATGTGTCTCTACAAAGAAGATTTGTCTTAGAAAGATCTCCAACATTTGTGCGGACGAAAGCAGACCAACCAGGCAAATCAGGGACGAATGGCACTAAAAAGAAAATGCCCAGACCCGGGAGCTCCGGAACTGGACAGATGATTCTTGTTTCTAATGGAACCTTAGCTTACGCTGAGCGCGCGCAAGCCGGTCTGCACGGACCTCGGAGACTTGCTCAGCTTGGCGGTAATCGTGCAGTTGCGGCCTTTGGCTTTGGCTTTGTAGAGCGCCTGGTCAGCCATGCGCAAAATTTCGGTTGGGGCGAGTTTGTCGTCGTTGGTTGAGGCCAGCCCAATGCTCACAGTCACGTTCGTCTGCTTCTTGCTGCCGCGTCCTACGCCGCTGTTCCCTTTTTTGCGCCGGTCATTCCCGCGCACCGTGAACACAGATTGCTCAATCACCCGCCGCATGCGGTCAAGATAGACAAATACTTCTTCTGATGGCTTGTTTGGGAAGACGATGGCAAACTCTTCTCCACCGTAACGATAAGCTTTTCCGCCGCCAGTAATGTGCGAAAGTCGTGACGCCACCAAACGCAAAGCCTGATCGCCCGATTCGTGGCCGTAACTATCGTTAAATTTTTTGAAGTGGTCCACATCCAGCATGGCGATGGAATACGAATCACCCAGTTTCAGCAGCGCTTCATTCAATGAACGACGGCTGGGCAGCTGCGTCAGCTCGTCCAGATACGCCATGGCGTAAGAAGTTTCAATCAGAGCGACAATCAGCGCCAGTCCGCCGGCGGCAAAGTACACACCGTCAAGATGGCTCTGCCGGGCCACGCTCATCGCGACAAAAGCCGCAATCACGCTCCACAGCAGGCTGCTCTCCACCGCTTTGTATCGTTGAAACAGCGGAACCATAATGATCGCAACAGAAAGAATAAAAGCCAGCAGCGCAGGCTGTGAGAGCCCGCTCCAGTCAGAGAACACTGTCGGAACAAATACCCGTTTTAGCTGCACGGCAACTTGCGCCAGCCCGGGCATGGATAAAATCGCTACAGCCATTACCTGCAAGGCCATCATGGCCAGGCGACGGCGTCCTGCGGGTGAAATAATGCCTCGCTCACGCAAAA
>DASZMF010000801.1:0-5325 GCA_035552035.1 Candidatus Angelobacter sp. | reverse complement strand
ATCACTTTCGCGCTTTACAATAAAGGCCGATGATTCTGCTTGGTTCCGTGTTTCAAATCACGTCCTGCAGCCGCAGGCTGGCCAGCTGCGCTGCTGCATTTCGACAACATAAGCACCGGATCATCACAACACTGCTCCTCTTCACTTCTCTTTTTGCTTCTACCGCTTTTGCTGAAACCACCAGGGGCACCGCTTCCGCCGAACAGCTGGAACTCATTGCCCATGCAACCGAGATCGAATTACAAGCCCTTGAAACGCCCACGCCGTATGAGTTCCAGGAACGGCTGGAGTGGAATTGGGGCACGGAAACTCGCTCTGTGATTGAAACACCTGAAGGCCGCGCGGACCGGATTGTCCTTTTTCGTGATGAGCCGCTCACGCCTGAACAGCAGGAGAAGCAACAACATCGGCTGGAAAAACTTTTGTCAGACCGCGACGCCATAAAAGGCGAGATCCAGGACCAAAAAGCCGAAACCCAGCGACGCATCAAGATGGTCCAGGCCTTTCCCCTGGCTTTTTACTTTGACTTTGCAGGGCGTGAAAAGGGCTTGCTGCACTTCGCCTTTCGGCCTAATCCTGAATTCTCTCCCAAAGACCGCGAAAGCCAGATGTACCGTGGCATGGAAGGATCACTTTGGATCGATCAGGCGCAGGAACGCATAGTCCAGATTCAAGGCAAGCTGGTAAAGGATGTTTCTTTTGGCTGGGGGATACTCGGCCGCCTTTCCAAAGGCGGCATTTATGAAATCACCCAGACCCAATTGACGCCGGGAAAATGGCGCATCACCAGCCTGAATGTTGATATGAAAGGCCGGATCCTTTTGCTGGATTCTTTCCGGTTCATACGCCGGGAAACCGAGACACGGCTCCGTCCCACGCCTGCCTCAATGACCTACCAGGCCGCCGTAACAGCCCTGCTTGCGACACCTGTGGCATCAGACAAAGACAAATCCGCCGGCCCACCTACTAGGCCCAAGGCGCATACGCATCAGAACTCCGGGCACTGAGTGAGCCACTTCAACCACGTTACCCAAGTTACTTTATCGAACCATTTCGGTGCTGATAGCCTGATCTCGATAACTATTTCAGACATTGGGTGGATCGAACTCGCACCTGCCCGCATCAAACAAGCCAAATGGTAAAGCGTGTAGCACTTATCGTAGCGGGTTGGACCCTGCTCATCCTGGGGGCGATAGGCTTTTTTCTGCCTGTTCTTCCCGGCGTGCTTTTCCTGTTGATCGGCCTGTCTATTCTTTCCGTGGAATATGCGTGGGCCCAGCGCTGGGTCACCGTGTTGCGCAACCGTTTCCCCGCGCTCGACCGCAAACTTCAGGCAATCCTCGTCCGTCGCTAAACCGCCCAGCAATCAGCGGCCAGCCGAATTCTTTTCGCTGCAAATTTTCGAAGATCAAAAATCTTAGCCGCGAATGCACGCGAAAAAACGCGAACCATTTGTGTATCTTGATTCGTGTTTATTCGCGGAATTCGCGGTTGACTCTTATCTTGCTAATTTGACAGCCTCTGCCTGCCCGCTTACGCTTTCAATTTCCAGTCATGCAAAGCCATTGTCAGCCATCATCGCGAATAACGCCGCAAACCATTACCGAGCTTGCCCAGCAGGTCACGGAAGCCGCTGAGAGGATCAAGCCCGCCGTACTTGAGACTCCGGTTGAACTGATTCCTGATTTAGCGCCCGAAGCTGGCGCAGAGCTCTTTTTCAAGCTGGAAAACTTGCAGCAGACCGGCTCGTTCAAACTTCGCGGCGCCAGCAACAAGATTCTTTCACTCACGCCTGCTGAAGCGGCGCTGGGCGTAATTGCCGCCTCCAATGGCAATCACGGATTAGGTGTTGCCGCTGCCGCCAGGCGCGCGGGCATTGCCGCTGAAGTTTATGTCTCGTCGCATGTACCGCAATCCAAAGCAAAGCGCATTGAGGAATATGGCGCTCGCCTTCACCGTGCAGGCGACGATCCACTGGAGGCTGAACTTGCTGCGCGCGCCGCTGCTGCCGAGCAAGGCAAGGTTTTCATCTCGCCATATAACGACATGCAGGTCATGGCCGGCCAGGGCACCATCGCTGTTGAGCTGTTGCGGCAGGTTCCGGCGATCGACGCATTGTTCGTTGCCGTAGGCGGTGGCGGGTTGATCGGCGGCATTGGCGCTTACATGAAACACGCGTCGCCGCAAACAGAAATTGTTGGCTGCTGGCCGCAGAACTCACCTGTACTCTATGAGTCCATCAAAGCAGGCCGCATCCTCGATGTTCCTGAGCAGCCTACACTTTCCGAGAGTACCGCCGGAGGACTGGAGCAAGGATCAGTAACGCTGGAAGTTTGTGCCCGCGTGATTGATCGCTCTGTGCTTGTCTCTGAAGATGAAATCCTTGGTGCCATGAAGAAGGTGCGCGCCTTGCACGGATGGATCATTGAGGGCGCAGCTGCGGTGGCCGTAGCGGCATTTCTCGAAGAGACGCAGCGCTATCGTGGAAAAAGAGCGGCAGTTCTAATCTGCGGCGCTAACCTTTCACCAGAAGCGTTGTCCCGGCTTGGCTAATGTCATTTCTTGTGTCCTGTCAGAATCAGGTCGCCATACACGTCGCTGGCGCTGTGAAGGTCGCCGTAACTTCCTTTGAAAGAATTCTCAACGCCATTGCTTGAACGATTAATAGCAACCGACAGCAGCGGATTCACAAAACCTACAGCACCCCTTGCGCTCTCTCCCAGCGAGCCGAACGCGCGGACCAGCCATTGGTTTCTGCGGGCGACAGCGGTGAGCGTTATTTCATTCAAATCAGATGCCTGTTCCAGGATTCTCTTCTGAAATGCACCTCGATCATAAATACGCTGGAAGAAATAGGTTTCGCTGTCCCCGGTCTTGCGGGCTGCTCCGGCAAATCCAATTCTTTTTTGCTCAACATAATGGGCGCCAAACGGAACACTCAGGGCCAGCAGGCCTCCGGGCTTCAAAACCCGCAGCAGTTCGTGGATTGCCTGAGAATCGCCCTGTTCGCCTTCAATGTGCTCAATTACAGACATGGAAAAAACAACGTCAAACTCGGCATCAGGAAAATTAAGCGAGCGTGCATCTTGCAGGGAAAAACTGGCTTGGCCCCTGGCTTTCGCCTGCAGCGCTTGCCACATGGTCTGGTATTCGTCCACATTCGTCGCGCTGATATCTGTCAGCATTATCTCGGCTTCAGTATTCGAGGCAAGATACAGGCCCAGCATTTTAGGGCTGCCGACATCGAGAATTTTCAGCCTGCTGGATGCAGTAGCAGCCCCCTGATGATTGCGGATCGCTGTTTCAAACCAGTAGTATTCGGGAAACCGCGAATACCCATTGATGGGCTGCGTAATTTTTCCGATGGTCTTTTTGACTCCAAGACGCATCCCGTTTGAAAACAGGTTTAACAAGCCGGCATGCAAGGCAAAAGAGTAGTAGCCAAACTCGCGATGAGGGAATAGTTTCACAGGAAGTTATCTCATGGACTTCTAAACTATTTCAAGCACGCACCAGAGCAACAATATCCTGGTAGCTGAGATATTTCGCGCGGCCGCACCATGAGCCATAGGCCAGTTGCTTCACCTTAAAACCCGCGGCTTTGCACCACTCCAGGAAGTCGGACTCCGGCAGGCCAATCGCAGTCTCTGGAAACAAGGGATCAAGGGCCCAATACTGGCCCGCGGGGGACAATGCCAGCGAGCTTTTTCCCTCTTGAATAAGCTCTGTGGATTTCTGATTGATCAGGAACGCTGTAAATATCGCCGCCCCGCCGGGTTTGAGTACGCGCGCTGTTTCGCGCAGGTACTGCTGCACCGCCGGGGGAGTCATGTGTGTAAAAACAGATTTTGCGAAAGCAAAATCGAATTGACCGCCGCCGTACGGGAAGCAAAATTCCTCGCCCTTGACCTTGGACCTGGGATTGTAATGGCGGTTATACACGTCAGCATGTGTGAACCGAAAATTGGGATACTGGCCGCCAATGTGAACAGTGGCCCAATCGGTGCCAGCTTTTACTATGTCGAATCCCTCATACTGGCCAGTGGTAAGAAAACTGGCGAGCCGCCCGGCCATAAGCCCGATTCCACAACCAATATCGAGCACAGCGTCTTCAGGCTGCAATCCTGAAGCGGTAAAAAAAGCCAGATACTGTTCATTGGTGACTTGATAATTCTTGCGCCCGCCAACAAACCAAAGGCCTCGAGGGGGAACTAGAGGGTCTCTCCGGCCAGTTAACTTGTCAATGGCATCAAGCGGCGAGTTGATAATGCGCCGGATACGCAGACGTGATTCAAAGTCCGGAAAAATACGCTTGGCTGCCAACGTGAGTAGACTCATCAGCCGCCATTTTACATCATAGATAGGGCTGGAGAAATTCCTATACTGCTATACTGGATTGCAGTTTTTCTAATACAAATAAAAGCGCGCATAAATTCTCTGGGCGGCCTGGCGAAAACGCTTAAAATGCTCTCTCATCGTCGATGAATATTGCCATTGATATACATAGTCTTGGTAGCCAGTCTGGGGGAAACGAGACATATATCCGGCAGCTTCTGAGCGGCCTGGCAGAGGACCAGGGCAAACACCAATATCAACTCTATTACACGCATCCGGCAGCGCTCAATAGCGGCCAGACTGATCCTCGCTTCAGTTTTACGAAAGTCCCGGGAAATCCAATTGTGCGCATTTGCGGTGCGCTTCCGCGCCTGCTGAGAAAAACCAAACCGGACGTTTTTCACTGCCAATATGTCCTGCCGCCGCTGACGAAAACCAGTTCAGTATTAGCTATTCATGATCTCGCGCATGAACACATACCTGAAGCATTCCATCCGGTCGAGGCTGCCCGGATGAAGACGCTGGTGCGCTGGTCAGCCAGACGGGCTACGCACATCCTTACAATTTCAGAATTTTCCGCAGCCGACATTGCCAAGCGCTTTAATATAGCTCGCGAGAAAATCACCGTAGCCTATCTGGCGGCCTCGCCTGAATTCCAGCCAAGAGATAAAGGCCGCTGCCAGGAACATATAGCTAGAACCTTTGGCATAAATTCCCCGTTTATCCTTTATGTGGGCAGGATTCAGGCAAGAAAAAATCTGCTCCGGCTGGTGGAGGCCTATCACCGGGTACGGCAACAAGGTATTACCGCCAAGTTGGTGCTCGTAGGCAAGAAAGACTGGCAATCCGAGCGGCTGCTCGAGAAAATCAAACAGCTTGAACTGGAAGAATCTGTTATTTTTCCAGGCTATGTGCCCTCTGAGGATTTGCCGCTTTTTTATAATGCTGCGGAATTATTTGTGTTCCCCTCGATTTTTGAAGGTTTCGGCC
>DASZMF010000800.1:0-18851 GCA_035552035.1 Candidatus Angelobacter sp. | reverse complement strand
GATTCTCACTGGCGGTGGAGAGAAAGCGTTTGTTGCCGGGGCTGACATCAATGAGCTGGCGAAGAATGCTCCTGTCGAGGCCAAAGCTTACACGCACAGAGGGCAGGCTACGCTTGATCTGATTGAGAATCTGGGCAAGCCGGTGATTGCCTGCGTGAACGGCTTTGCCCTGGGCGGCGGATGCGAGATTGCCATGGCCTGCACCATGCGGCTGGCCAGTGAAAACGCCAAGTTCGGCCAGCCTGAAGTGAAGCTGGGCCTTATCCCCGGATACGGTGGCACGCAGCGGCTTCCGCGCTTGGTCGGCACTGGGTTGGCAATGCAGATTTTACTTTCAGGCGAGATGATCACCGCGCAAGAGGCACATCGCATTGGGCTGGTAAATGAAGTTGTCGCGGCTGATCGGCTCGTCGCGCGTGCGGAAGAGATCGCGCAAAAAATTATCGGCATGGCTCCACTCGCGATCCAATATTGCATGGAAGCGGTGAGCCAGGGCATGAACATGACGTTGCCGGAAGGTCTCTTTCTTGAGGCCACTTTGTTCGGCATGTGCTGCGCCACGGAAGACAAAAAGGAAGGCACCACGGCATTCCTGGAAAAGCGGGCCGCCCATTTTCAAGGAAAATAGCATGCCTCCCGACTGGGGAGAGCCGGACAAGCTGGCCACCGCCGCCACCTTCTACAGTCTGCATGAAGCGGACGTAGCCAAGGGCCTGCTGGACTCTTGTGGGATAGACTGTTTCTTGTGCGATGAGCACATGCATCGCGTGCATCCACTGACTGCAGAAATGACTGGCGGCGTGCGGCTGCGGGTTGCTGAGCAGGACCTTGAAGTGGCGCAAGAGCTGCTCAAAGAATATAAGCCCATGGACGATCCATCAGGGCCGGGGCCGATAGAATAACGGTCGTTGAAATAACAACCAATAGAATAACGGCCACAGAACTACTACCCGATAGAATGATATTGAATGATTAAAGGCATCACCACAATTCGCCATGCTGGCAGCGCAAAAGAATTCAAAGTGCTCAGCAAATTGTTTGACTTGTTAGGCTTTGAGCGTGGAACTCCGTGGAAGACGGCGCGCGGCCAGGGCGCGCCGTTCAAGCTTCCGCTGGGACAGATTGAGTTTGTCGAAGGCCTGGAAGCCACTTATTGCGATATCTGGATTGAGGTCACAGACCTGGATTCAATCCGCGAGATTCTGGCCAAAGAAAATATCAAAGGGTCGGCTGATGTCCGGCAAACAACGTGGGACTCGCGGTTTCTCGTCGCCGAGTTGGCCAAGGGATTGAAGGTCCTATTCTGGCAGAAGAACCGCCCGACTGAAGATGCGATTGAAGGCAGCCTGAACGCGCATGGAATGCGCTTTGCCGTTGTGGTAAGCCGCTGGAATTCGTTCATCACAGAGCGCCTGCTGCAAGGTTCATTGGACGCATTGCGCCGCAGCGGCTGTCGCGAAGAAGACATCACCGTGGTCCGTGTGCCGGGAGCCTTTGAAATTCCTTCGCAGTCGCGGACGCTGGCTGACAGTGGAAAGTATGACGCCATCGTCACGCTCGGCTGCCTGATCCGCGGCGAGACCACGCACTATGAGCACATTTCCACTGAGGTCACGCGAGGGATTGGGCAATCGGCGCAGGAGACCGGAGTGCCGCATACCTATGGCGTGCTTACCTGTGAGAACCTGGAACAGGCGTTGGATCGCGCAGGACTGAAAGCTGGGAACAAAGGGTTTGAAGCGGCGATCTCCGCCGTGGAGATGGTGAGTCTGCAGCGCAAGACTCGTGGTCGCGCAAAGAAGAAAGCTACGTCCAAGAAAAATACGTCCAAGAAGAAGGCGCGCTAAAACATGGGTACACGCCGTAAATCCCGCGAACTATGCTTGCAGATGCTCTTCCAATGGGACATGGGCAAGCAAGCGCCAGAGCACGTGAAGAAAACATTTTGGGTGGAGCGCGGCGATGTGGACCAGGAGACGCGCAACTTTGCCGACGACGTTTTTCAGGTGGCGATTGACCGCCAGCAGGAAATCGACGAGCTGATACAGAAGCATGCACAACACTGGCGCATGGAGCGCATGGCCGCCGTGGACCGCAATGTGCTGCGTACTGGCGTTGCGGAACTGCTGGGGCCGCATCATACTCCGCGTCCGGTGGTGATTAATGAGGCTCTGGAAATTGCCCGCAAGTTTTCCGCGCCAGAGTCAGTGCAGTTCATCAACGGCGTACTGGATTCCGTGGGCAAAGAGCTGGAGTCCGCCAAGGCGCAGAAGTAAATCGGAGAATCCCTTTACCTGTTCGCGGATATTTATCCTGCGCGGAGAGCCGCCTGCATCTGCAAAAGCGCTCACGGCAAAATAAGTTTTCTTCCTGCTTCTCAGGATTCGAGATTTCAGAAAAAGCAATGCTAAAATAAAGCACTCCACAGCAATTGGTGCTCCGCATTCTATTCAACGGACCTGAACTTTGAAAAAAACTTCTATTACGTACGCCGATAGCGGCGTTGACATTGACCGCGCGGACCGCGCCAAGCAGCGCATCAAATATCTGGCGCACCGGACCTATACGCCGGGCGTGGTGAGCGAAATTGGCGGCTTTGGCGGTATGTTTGCCATCGATAAGAAAAAATTCCGCGAGCCCGTGTTGGTTTCGAGCGTTGACGGCGTAGGCACCAAGCTCAAGCTGGCCTTTATGATGAAGCTGCACCACACCGTGGGCGGCGACCTGGTAAACCACTGCGTGAATGACATTGCCGTGCAGGGTGCAACGCCGCTGTTTTTCATGGATTATCTGGCCACCGGCACGCTGGAGCCGGAAATCGCCGAGAAAATTGTGGAAGGCATGGCCGAAGCCTGCAAGCACAATGGCTGCGCGCTGATCGGCGGAGAGACGGCGGAGATGCCGGGCTTTTACCCCAAGGGCGAATACGACCTCGCCGGTTTTATTGTGGGCGTGGTGGAGAAAAGCAAAATCATTACTGGCGACAAAGTCAGTGTTGGCGACGTGCTGATTGGCCTGCCTTCCAATGGGCTGCACACCAACGGATATTCGCTGGCGCGCAAGTTATTTTTTGAAGTTGCCAAATACACTCCGGAAACCTACGTGAGTGAGATCAAAGGCAAGGCCGGCGCTGAGTTGATGCGCACGCATAAAAGCTACTGGCCAGTGCTGAAGAAGCTGATTGCGGCAGAGCTTGTCCATGCCTTGGCGCACATTACCGGCGGCGGAATTACAGATAATCTGCCGCGCGTGCTGCCCAAGGGCACCGCAGCTGTGGTGGAAATGGGAACGTGGCCGGTTCTGCCCATGTTCACGCACATGCAAAATATCGGTAACGTGCCGCAGGACGAGATGATGCGCACTTTCAATATGGGCATTGGCATGGTGCTGGTGGTTCCGGCAAAAAAATTCAAGCGCGTGCAAACCATTGTGGAGAAAGCCGGAGAAAAAGCTTATCTCATTGGCAGGATCGTCAAGGGCGACCGGAAGGTACAGTACGCCTGAAAATGCTGTTGCTTAAAAAACTTGGCATCCTGCTTTCCGGGCGCGGCTCAAACTTTGAAGCCATTGCGGATTCCATCAAGACAGGGCGGCTGAACGCAGAAATTGCCATTGTAATTTCCAATCGTGCTGACACTCCCGGACTGGAGTCGGCAAAACGGCGCGGATTGAACACTCAACTCATTCCATCCAAAGGCAAAGTTCGGCTCGACCATGACGTGGAAGTGGTAGCGGCGCTGAAGCGGGCTCAAGTTGATCTGGTCTGCCTGGCAGGTTATATGCGGCTGCTCTCGCCGGAGTTTGTTCGGTCTTTTCCTAATCGCATTTTGAATATTCATCCGTCACTGCTTCCAGCCTTCACTGGCATAGATGCTCAGAAGCAGGCACTGGAATACGGCGTAAAGGTTACGGGCTGCACGGTGCACTTTGTCGATGAGCATCTGGACCGCGGGCCGATCATTTTGCAGAAAACTGTTCCAGTGCTGGATGGAGACGACGAGCATTCACTTTCCCAAAGAATCCTGGAGCAGGAGCACATAGCGTATTCTGAAGGCATAGGGTTGGTGCTGTCTGGTGGAATTGAAGTACAGAACAGGCGAGTCATTCGTAAGAGCGTGCGCTCGGAAGGCAAATAAATGTTGAAGGTGAAATTGCTCGCCACAGGGGCCAAGGCCCCTACCGTCGCACATCCCGGAGAAGATCTGGGCTATGACATTTACTCGGCAGAGACGGTAACGCTGGAAGCGCGCGGCCACGCTATTGTCTCCACGGCCATTGCGATTGAGTGCACCTCTCCTGCGGGCGAAGCGATGGGCGCTCTGCTGCGCGACAAATCTTCCATGGCGGCGCGCAGACTGGCGTTGACTGGTGGAGTGATTGATTCTGGCTATCGCGGCGAGATCAAAGTGTTGATAGAAAATCTTGGCGATCTGCCAGCGACGATCCGCGCGGGAGACAAGATTGCCAACCTGATTCCTTATCCGGTGCTCACCGGCGAAGTAGAAGTGGTGGATGACCTGAATGCATCCAGCCGCAAGGCCGGCGGGTTTGGATCGAGCGGGCGATAGTAAATCCGCTAGCCTCTAAGAATTTCTGAAATCGCCGTAACCGCAACTCCTGCCAGACAAAGTGTGGGGACGAAACCAACTGTCACCAAGAGGTTGATGGGGTCCCAGCGTTTTTGCCATGCCTGACAAAAACAAAGCAACGCGTGCGTGAGCAGAATTGACGCCAGGCATGACGCGAGCAGGAGCAGCCTGACCTGGGCGATCCCTTCCGTCGATCCGCAAAACAGGATGGCGGCGAAAAGGTCTACTCCGGCCAGCGCCATGGACATAATGGCCCGGGAAGCAATCATTCGGCGACTCATGCGGAACCTATCGGCAGATAGTAATGAACTGGTGCCCGCGCGCGAATCAAGGCAGGTTACAAAAGTGCGGGAATTTATAATCAAGCCATGTCTAATTTTCCACCAGTAGACGAACAACTGGCTTACATAAAAAAAGGCGCCGCGGAGATTATCCACGAGCGCGAACTGCGCGAGCGCCTGGAGAACTCGCTCAAAACCGGCAAGCCCATGCGGGTAAAGGCCGGCTTTGATCCCACGGCGCCTGATCTGCATGTGGGGCACACGGTACTCATCCGCAAATTAAAACATTTTCAGGATCTGGGACACACGGTGATTTTCCTGATCGGCGACTTTACCGGGATGATAGGCGATCCCTCTGGGCGCTCCGTGACGCGGCCGCCGCTCACGCGCGCTGACATTGATCGCAATGCCGAGACCTACAAAGCGCAGGTGTTCAAGATTCTTGATCCTCAAAAGACGGTGGTGGACTTTAACTCGCGCTGGTTTTCCAAATTGACGCCAGAGGATTTTATCCGGCTCACGGCGAAGTTTACGGTTTCGCAGATGCTTGAGCGCGAGGATTTCCATAAGCGTTTCCAGGAAGAAAAGCCTATCGCCATGCATGAGCTGCTGTATCCGGTCTGTCAGGGATATGACTCAGTGGCGCTTGAGGCCGACGTAGAGCTGGGCGGCACCGACCAGAAATTTAACCTGCTGATGGGCCGCGTGCTGCAAAAAGATTTCGGGCAGCCATCACAGATTATTCTGACCATGCCGATTCTGGAAGGCACAGACGGCGTGCAGAAGATGTCGAAGTCGTATGGGAATTACATCGGCATCAACGAGCCACCGCAGGAAATTTACGGCAAGGTGATGTCGATTTCTGACGCGATGATGTGGCGTTACTACGAGCTGCTCACAGACGTGTCTTCAAGTGCTATCGAGCAGATGAAGGCTGATTCGGCCTCAGGCAAGCAACATCCCATGGAGTTAAAGAAAGCGTTGGCGCGGAGGATCACCCAGGATTTCCATGGTGAACAGGCCGCCAAGGCTGCAGATGAGGGTTGGGCTAAGCAGTTCCAGAGGGGAGACATTCCACAAGATGTTCCTCTGGTGTCAGTTTTGTATGATTCTGTGAAAGTTAATCCAAGAGAAATACTTTCAACTGAACAACACTTTCAAATTCTTGAGAATGAAGTTCTTCATAATCTGTCAGGAGATCGCTCTGCATGGGTACGGTTAGATAAGCTTCTGTTTGAAGCCAAACTAGCAGCATCAATGTCGGAAGCCGTTAGAAAAATCAAGGAACGCGCAGTTAAAATAAATAATAAGACTGTTCCACCTCAGGCAACGAGTTTCATCGTTGAACTTCCAAGTGAAATTTTGTTGTCCTTGGGGCGTAAAATGTGCAAAGTTCAAATTACCAAATGACTTTGGAGCGCAGGCGCCCTCGCCTGCGGGGAAGGATCCTTCAGCGCAGCCGGGGGCGGCTGCGGTCCACATTATTTTTTAGTTTAAATTTATCGTTGCCTTTGAAATTTTCTAGCGTATGAGCACTTTCTATCGCAGGAATCTTCCTCATATCGAAAAAGACGGTGCTTCGTACTTTGTTACTTTTAGCACACGGAATGAATTCATTCTTCCTAATACAGCCAGAACACTGGTTTTTGACCACTGTTTGTTTGAGAATGGCCGCAAAGTTGAAATGCACGCCTTTGTTGTGATGCCTGATCATGTGCATATGCTCTTTACTCCGTTGGAAGATGATAGAGGTGAGCCATATTCTTTAGCGGACATTATGAATGGGATTAAAGGAGCTTCCAGCCACTCCGTAAATAAACTACTTGGCCGAAGAGGGACACTCTGGGAGTCAGAATCTTTTGATCGAATTGTCCGCTCAAGTACTGATTTTGAATATCGCGTGATCTATATCATGCAAAATCCTATTGCCGCAGGTTTGGCGAAAGGCCCTCATGATTATCGATGGGCTTGGAGAGAATTTACGCAGCCGAGAGCAGCTGCGAGCCAAAATCCAAAATAACGCACGCTGAAAGTAGACTTGGATGAATGGTTTTTTGGAGAAAATTACTGGGCTGTAAGTTTTTATCCTACGTATCGCGCACCGGGTAAGAAGATTTCAAGGTATTGCAATTCAGCTTGACTTTCCGCACAGGGCTGAGAGTCCCCAAAACACCCAAAAACCGCGTAAGTGAATGATTCTTGACGGGAAGGCCTATTTCAGGTGGAATAAAGACCATGACCAAAGCCGATTTGATTGAAGAGGTTTCGCGCCTGGCGGAGCTGACACGCAAAGATAGCGAGATTATCGTGGAAACGATTTTTGACAGCGTAGTCCGTTCCCTGCGATCTGGCGATAAGATTGAGATCCGCGGCTTTGGCAGTTTCCGCACGCGGCAGCGTAAACCTCGCGTAGGCCGCAACCCCAAGACGGGGGCGCGCGTGGAAGTACCGGCCAAGAAGATCCCGTATTTCAAGCCCAGCAAAGAACTTAAAGACGTGATCAATCACGGCAAGGCAGTGGATGAAGCTGCGACAGCTCCAGCAGCTCCGCCGGCTGAAAGTCCTGGCTCATAGCCTTTTATTCAAGTCAGGTACAGCTCAAGTCAGTACAGCTGACTTGAGGTTGATTTGCGAAACTTGAAGAACCGAAATTTAAAGAACCACAGCCCAAAGCCAGCGCTGGCCAAGCCTAATAATCCCAGAAGCGGCAGGATCGTTGCTGTTGCTGGCAGAGTGGTCGTCCCTTGAGCATCATTTGATTGCTGATTCTGGTTGATTTGCGGCGTGGTGGCGTTGTCTGTACTGGTTTCCGTGCCTGACGATTGCACCGGCGACGTGGATTGCGGCACAGCGTTGTTCTGCGCACTTGGCTGTGCGCTTTGTCCCGAACCTGTCTGAATACCAGCGCTTAGAGGCTGGCGATCTGCTCCCTGCGGAGAAATATTGCTGGCCGTGATCACGCTCTCTTTGCCGCTCAAAATCTGTTGCACGTCCTGATTGTCGAGGGTGCGTGCGTTCACCGTTGTTTTTTCGGTTTTATATTGGCTGGCAGCTTCCGCCACGCCGATGGGCGCTGCGGTGGCAGACGCGTCATTCACAGAGACAGATACCCCCAGATCATTGGTCGGCGTATTTTCTGCTGGAGTTTCGGTGGACAAAGCTGGCGAAACAGCAATTGATTCGTTGCCCGTCATATCAGTCGTAGCTGCTGGCGTTGTGCCGTTCATTGCTGCGGCATTGGAATTCACGCTAATGCCGGCGCGGCCTGCGTCGCTAATTCCTGCCGTTGGCGGAGGTGAGGTTAAAGTCGCATTGGGAGTGACAAGAATAGGGCCGCCGAAAGGCTGTCCGTTGGCGGGTGCTGCTGGAGTTTGGTTAGTGGTCTGAGCCAGCCCGGAAGCTGCGAATACTGTTAGTGCTGCTGCAAGCAGAATCTTGCGCGACATAAAATCACCCCTGTGCGTACCTTCAGTTGGATTGTGCAAAAGGAAACAAGGGATGCCAGCAGACATGTGCCTGGGCTCTTTTTGGCGATGGCTTCAGCTGCTCACGATTTTCAATGATTCACCGCCCAGCAGCTACTCACAATTCAGCTGTCTTTAATTAATTAATTAATTCAGCGTCTTTAATTCAGCTGTCTTAATTCAGCTACCCACAAATCGGGCATACAGGCTGCGGGCTACAGCTGTGTCATTGGTGCCTTTGATAATGGCTCGGCCGTCAGGGAAGAGAGTCATTTCGTAAGGATCGCGCCAGAACTTGAGCACAAAGGCATTATGTTTCACAGTGCCGTGCGCACCGAGCTTGGTCGACATCTCTGCAAAGTCCACGGGACGGTTACGCTCATGGATCTGCACTGAGTCGCGGCCGCACAAAGTGATTTGCGGGCGGCGTTCGCCAGCCAGGTGGACGAATTCACGCTTTCCACAGGTCTGGCAGCCGGGGCGCGGACGGGCTGCGGAAATCTCGGCCTGCTCGTTGCTCCAGACATCGAAGGAGAGCAAAGTCCGCCGTAACTTATCTTTTCCTTTTGCGCCGATCAGAAACTTCATGGCTTCAGTAGCTTGAATCGAGCCAACCAGATTCACCGCGCTATTCAGAATGCCAGCCGTGTCACAGGTTTCAACCGTGCCTTCCGGCGGAGCAGGGAACATGCAGGCTAGGCAGGCGGTTTCGCCGGGAATAATGTTCATGGTCACGGCATAGGCTGCGACCGCAGCGGCGTAAATCCAGGGCTTGCCGTGTTTTACGGCAAAGTCATTGATCAGGTAGCGGGTTTCAAAGTTGTCGGTTGCGTCCAGAATGAGATCGGCTTGGCCCAGCAGAGACTCAATGTTTTCCGGCGTCAGGTCGGCGACCTTGGCTTTGGCCTGAACGTCAGAATTGAACGCTGCAATCTTGCGCACGGCGGCAACCGCTTTGGGGATGGATTCGGCGGCGTCCGCTTCATCAAAAAGAGATTGCCGCTGCAGATTGCTGGGTTCTACATAATCGCGGTCAATAATCAGCAGATGTCCCACGCCGGCACGCGCCAGCAGGCCAGCCACGCAAGCGCCGGTAGCCCCGCAGCCCACTATGGCTATATGGCCCTGGGCCAGTTTGGCCTGGCCTTCCCGGCCAATCCCGGGGAATAGCACCTGCCGTGAGTATCGATCCTCAAATTTCATGCTGCATTTATTATAGGTGTTTGAAGATGAAGGGGTTTAAGGGTTTAATAACAGGCAGCTTACAATGCTCAAAACAGCTTGCACGTGCAACTAAGGTCCAATCTGCCGTCATCGAAGTATACAAAGCGACTTCCAATTAAGGGGCTTACCTTGCCGCACTGCCGATCAGTGTGTCTGGCGATTGTGCTGTGCATCGGTGTGTCTAATGGCCAAGCCCCGCCTGCAGCGCAAGCAAGCTCCCAGAATTCAACAGATGCCGGTCAGGCAGGGAAAGATTCAGCGGCGCAGCCCACAGCGCCTTCCGGCCAAACCTCTTCTAATCAAATTCCGGCAGCTCAGCCTTCAACCACGTCTCCTCAGGCGGCCACTGCCAGCGGTCCACTTGTGGCGTCTCCTTCTGGCAACCTGAATAGTTTGCAGGGAGTGAAAGTCTCGTTGATCCAGATCAACAGCCCCGGTGTGAATAACCCGGAAAAGCTTTTGCCCACGCTGCCGCAAAAGGTCAACGAACCGTTGGATAAATACAAAGTAAGGGCGTCAGTCCAGGTGCTGTACAACACCGGACGCTTTGCTGAAATTCAGGTTGAAGCCCAGCGAAGCAACAACGGCGATCTGATCCTGGTGTTCGACGGCCGCGAGAATTATTTTTTCGGCTCAATTCTGGCGGAAGGATTGCAAACGCATCCGAGCGACAGCCAGCTTATTAATGCCAGCAAACTGAATCTGGGTGAGCAATACACTGAAGACAAGATTAATGCCGGCATCCAGGGAATGCAGCGTACGCTGCAGGAGAACGGCTATTACCAGGCCACAATCAAGCCGTTTTATGAATGGGAGCCGAGCAATCAGCAGGTGAAGGTGCAGTTTGTGGTGGACCGCGGCAAGCCAGCGCGGGTTGGATTGGTGAGCGTAATTGGCTCTCCGGGCTATAGCGCGGAAGAGGTGCGCAACATTGGCAAGCTCCGCTCAGGCGACAAAGTGACTACCGCGCGGCTTACGCGGGCCTTGCAGCGGCTGCGCAAACGCTACCAAAAGCAGGAGCGATTGGAAGCGCAGGTGACCATGACGCAGCGCACCTATCATGCCGAAACCAATCTCCTGGATTACACATTTGAGATCAATCGGGGACCGCTGGTGGACGTAAGAGTTGAGGGCGCTACGCTACGCCGTGGACTGGTAAAACGATTTGTTCCCATCTTTGAAGAGAGCGCGGTGGATGAAGACCTGCTCAATGAAGGGTCGCGTAATATTCGCGATTATTTCCAGACCAAAGGGTACTTTGACGTAAAGGTGACTTACGCGCAGAAAGAAGACGGAACCGAAAAGCGCGATATCGTTTTCACTGCAGACAAAAACGAGCGCCACAAGCTGGCTGAGCTGACGATCCAGGGCAATCATTATTTTCGGCGTGAAGATCTGCGCGAGCAAATGTTGATGCAACCAGCCGGTGGATTGCTGATTCATGGCCTGTTCAGCCAGTCCATTCTTGCGCATGATGTGCAGGCGATTGAAAATCTTTATCGCGCAAACGGCTTTTTACAAGCAAAGGTCACACCTGAGGTGCAGGACAATTTTGGCAAGGAAGGCCACATCCGCGTGATGCTCACGATTGAGGAAGGCAAGCAAACCGTGGTAGGGAAGCTGGTGATTGAAGGCAATGAAGCGCTGCCAGATGGCCAGGTGCGCGGCCTGATCTCGGCTTCAGAGGGGCAGCCGTATTCGGATTCAATGGTGATTGCCGACCAATCCGTAATTCTGGATGGATACTACAACCTGGGTTTTCCGAAGGTGAAGTTTGAATACACGACGCAGCCTGAAGCGGACAATCCCAACAAGATCAACATTACTTACAAAATTACTGAAGGCCCGCAGGTCTTTGTCGATAAGGTTTTGATCTCGGGATTGAATTACACGCGCCCATTCGTTGTGGACCGTGAAATCAAGATTCACAGTGAAGATCGCCTGAGCCAGAACCAGATGCTCGATTCGCAGCGGCGCTTATATGACCTGGGTATTTTTAACGAAGTAGATGTTGCGGTGCAGAATCCTGACGGCGATTCCACCAACAAGAACGTAAATTACCAGCTCGCCGAGGCGCGCCGATACACCTTTAATTATGGCGTTGGACTGGAAGTGCAGACGGGCCAGCCAGCGGGCGCCACGAGTCCGCAGGGCGATACTGGTGTGAGCGCCCGCGTCTCTTTTGATGCAACGCGGCTCAATTTTCGCGGCCGCGACCATACGCTTACACTCAACACACGCTATGGCAATCTGGAAAAGCTGGCGCTGATTGGTTACAGCGCGCCGCGCTTATTCGATTCATCGAAGCTCACGCTGGACTTCACCACTTTTTATCAGCAGATCAATGACGTGCGGACTTTTACATCCACGCGTCTGGAAGGATCAGTTTCTCTCAAGGAGACTCTGAACCGCGCCACCACTTTGCTGTACCGCCTGATTTACCGCCGCGTGAGCACTGCCAATCTGGTGATTGATCCCAACCTGATACCGCTGTTTTCACAAGCGGTGCGCGTAGGTTTGCCCGATTTCAGCTATATTCGCGACACCCGCGATAATCCAATTGAGTCGCTGAAGGGCACATTTTCCACGCTGGATGTGGGCGTGGCTTCCAATGTGTTTGGTTCGCAGACCAGCTTCAGCCGCATGGTGGCACAGAATTCCAGCTACTACCAGTTTCATAAACGGCGCTGGGTGTTTGCGCGCTCAACGCGCATTGGCGTGGAAGAGCCATTTGCTTCGTCAGACTTTGTGCCGCTGCCGGAGCGATTCTTTGCCGGAGGCAGCACATCACATCGCGGCTTTGGCATCAACCAGGCCGGCCCGCGCGATTTGACCACGGGTTTTCCGCTGGGTGGTGAAGCGCTTTTTCTGAATAATCTTGAGCTGCGGACACCGCCGCTGCCCTTTCCTTTTGTGGGCAACAATCTGAGCGCCGTGTTGTTTCACGACATGGGCAATGTGTTTTCCACGGCTGGCGATATGGCCAATAGCCTTCTAAAATTTTCACAGCCTGACCGCAGTACCTGTTTGAATCCGGCGGCCAGCACCTGCAACTTTAATTATGTGTCACACGCGGTGGGCGCAGGGGCACGTTATCGCACGCCGATTGGTCCGGTGAGTTTTGATGTGGGTTATAACCTCAATCCTCCGGCCTTCCCGATCTCTGCGCCTACAACGGGTGTTCCGTCGTCACAAATATTGAAGCACCTGAATTTCTTTTTCAACATAGGGCAAACTTTCTGATGCGAGCGCGCTACCAATTCGTGATGGTGCTGCTGCTCGCGGGAATGGCGCAGGCGCAGGTTGTGGACCGCATGGCGGCCGTGGTGAACAAGCACGTCATCCTGGAAAGCGAACTTGACCAGGCCACGCGCGTGGAGTTGCTACAGCAGGGCAAGCCCGTAGATAAGATGAACGACACAGATCGCGCCACGGTGCTGGAGCGGCTGATTGATCGCTCTTTGCTGGACCAGCAGATTGTGAACCCTTCCATGCTTGATCCCACGCCGGAAGAGTTGGCGGCAAAGATAAAAGAGGTTCGCGCGGATGTTCCGGGCTCTGAAACGGATGCTCACTGGAACGCTATTCTTGCCAGCTACGGATTAGCGCCGCAGGACCTTGAAGAGCAGCTGAGATCAGAGTTTCGTATTCTCCGGTTTATTGATCTGCGATTCCGCGGACTGGTTCGCGTGGATAAAGACGCCATCTCTACTTATTATCAAGGCACTTTTTTGCCTGAGGTGCGTAAGCGCAAAGCTCCCGAGCCCAAACTTGCAGACGTATCAGACAAGATTGAGCAGATACTGGCGGAACAAAGCATTGGCGATCTTTTGAGTGATTGGCTGAAGACTCTGCGCGCGCAGGCGCACATAGAAAAAATGCTGCCCCAGGCTCCGGCTACTGGTGCGACGCCATGAGCACCAAGGCTGAAATCAATATCGCGCCAGCAGTTGCTAAGCCACGTAAGCTGCGCCGGGTGCTGGCCGTACTGGTGCTTGTGTTTGTCGTGTTGCTGATTGGGCTGGGCATTTACCTGAACAGCGATTCTTTTCGTGAGACAGTCCGGCTGCGGGTGCTTGCTGAACTGCGCCAGATGACCGGCGGCAAAGTTGAATTGCAATCCTTTACATGGAAGCTCTCTGCGTTGGAATTTGAAGCGCACAACGTGACCATCCACGGACGTGAGGCCGCGGGTGAAGTTCCATACGCGCATGCTGACCGCATTGTGGTGGATGTAAAAGTTATTTCTTTTTTCTCGCGCAAGATTTCATTGGAGAGCGTCGCCATGGATGGCCTGGTGCTGCACCTCATGGTGTATCCCGATGGCACAACGAACCAGCCATCACCGCAAGCTGCCCTGCGTTCCGATGAAACGCCAACGCAAAATCTTTTTGATCTGGCGGTAAAACAAATCACCGCGCGCAAAGCCACACTCATGCTTGACCAGGAAAAGATCCCGTTTGATCTGGATGGCAAGGATATTTCCGCCGGAATGAGCTATGTCCCCAGCGAACAGGCGTATGACGGCCATCTGGACTTGTCGCCGCTGTCGATCGACTATCGAAACGCCGCGCCATTTCAGGCCGAGGTACATCTGAATTTTCTGCTGCGGGCCAAAGAAACTCAGATCAAGGCACTCAAGCTCTCTACGAAAAATTCACGGCTGGAAGCCAGCGGCACGGTCCGCAATTACACCAATCCGGAAGTTGCGCTGCAATACCAGGCCTCGCTCGATCTGGCGGAAGTTGCGAAAGAAGCCAAACTGGCCGAGCTTCGCGCCGGACGCGCTGAGTTAAAAGGCGCGGGCAGCTACCAGAACAAACGTTACTCTTCACAGGGAAACATGAGCCTGCGCAATCTTGAGTGGCGCGATGCTGAAGCGCGAATAGTGGGTGTCGACGCAGACTCGCCTTATTCAGTGACGCCGGAAAAGATTATTCTGCCCCGGCTGATGGCGCGCTCATTTGGCGGTACAGTGCAAGGCGACGCGCAAATTACCAACTGGAATCCCGCGCCGCAAGGGAAGCTGCAAGGCAAGATGCAGCCAAAGCAAAGCCTGCCGCAGCGTGGATCAGCCAAGCTGCATCTGGCTGGCGTGCAGATCAGCAAAGTAGCGTCTGCCATCTCCACGGCCAAAATGCCGTTGGACAAAATTGAATTAGCCGGTAGCGTTTCTGGTGACATCAATACATCGTGGACAGGCGCGCCGAAAAATGCGATCACAACGTTGAAGCTGGATGTGACTCCGCCGGCAGCGCCTACTGCTAAAGAAGTTCCGGTTACTGCGCAGTTACAAGCCACGTATCACGGCGATATTCGCACGCTGGACGTTGCGGGCCTGACGCTTGCCACGCGAGAGATTCGTATCAGTGCCGTTGGCGCGCTCGGTACGGACAGCGCGCAGGCACGTGTATCACTCAACGCAACTGATCTGCGCGAACTTCAGCCGGCGCTGGATGCTCTTGATCCAGGAACGCGCATTCCGGTGGAACTGGAAGGCCGCGCGTCGTTCAATGGAACTTTATACGGTCAGCTTGACGCGCTCTCTGCACGCGGACATCTGGATCTGGAAAAGTTTGAAACCGACGTCCACATGCCGTTGCAGAAAACCGCACAAGGCACGCCTCCAAGAATCCACTGGGACGCACTCTCTGCCGATCTCACGCGCACGCCATCTTCCATATCTTTGCAGCATGGCACTTTGCGCCGAGGCACAGCGCAGCTCGGATTTTCCGCCAGCATGACTCTGCATCGCGGCGACTTTGACGAACATCTGAGCCAGGTCAATGTGAATCTCCATGTCCAGAATGAAAACGTGGAAGACGTGCTGGCGATGGTGGGAGCAAATTATCCCGTTACTGGCGTTGCGACTGCCGATCTTCAGGCCTCGGGCACGCTGCATAATCTGCACGGCAGCGGCAAGCTGCAGATTGCAAAGCTTACGCTGTATGGCGAGCCCTTCAAGAACTTTAACAGTGACGTGCATTTGAACGGCAGCAATGTGCAACTGGATAACATTTTGCTGGCGCGCAACAACGCACAACTCACGGGCGCAGCGGCTTACGATTTTGCCAGCAAAAATTTCGGCTTTGACGTGACTGGCTCCGGCATTGAGCTGGCCAACCTGCAGCATTTCAATATTCCGCGCGTGACCATGGCAGGGCAGGTGGGCTTTCACGTTTCTGGTTCCGGCACTGAAGACGCGCCGGTCATCAACGGTGAAATTGATCTTCGCAACATAGTGCTGAATCATGAAACTGTGGGCGACCTGACTATCTTTGCTGAAACTCATGGCGAAGACGCGACCTTGCGCGGCCGTTCGAAGTTTGAAAATGCTGAGTTCAACGTGGACGGCAAGATCAATTTGCGCGGCGACTGGCCCGGGCAAATCACGCTCAAGCTTTCTCACATTGATTTTGATTCGCTGATTCGCGCTTATTTCCAGGGCCAGATCACCGGGCATTCTTCCATTGCGGGAGAAGTGGATATTCGCGGCCCCATGAAGCGGCCCGGCAGCCTCACCATCACCGGGAATGTAAGCCAGCTCTCGGCCGACGTGGAAAATGTGAAGCTGCAGAATAATGGCCCTATCCATTTTGCGGTGGATAATGGCGCGCTCAAGGTGGATGAATTTCGCTTGTTGGGCACGGAGACAGACCTTGACGCAAAAGGCTCCTTTCAATTCACCGGCGATCATGCAATCGATGTGCGCTCGCGCGGCCGATTCAACCTGAAGCTGTTGCAGGTGCTGAATTCTGATCTGGTAGCCAACGGGCCGGCCACGTTCACGGTGAATATCGCCGGCACCTCCGCGCGGCCACAGTTGAGCGGACGGCTCGAACTCACGGATGCGTCTGTCTCTTACGTAGATCTTCCCAACGGCCTCAGTCATATCAATGGTTCGCTCGTCTTTGCCCAGGACCGCATACAGGTGGAGAAACTTACTGCGCTCACCGGCGGCGGAGAGCTCAACGTGGGCGGCTATCTTGCTTATCGCAACGGGCTCTACTTTGACCTCACGGCCACGGGACACGACATTCGCCTGCGCTATCCGCCGGGCGTGAGCTCTTCGGCTGATGCCACGTTGCGCTATACCGGCTCGGCAAAAAGCTCGCTGCTCTCTGGCGATATTGTGGTCAACCGCTTCGGCATGAATCCGCGTTTTGATTTTGCCAGCTATCTGGCGCAGAGCAAGAAGACGCCGGCCATCGCGACGCTGAATCCTTTTCTCGACAATCTGCGTCTCGATCTGCACATTACCTCCGCGCCTGATTTGCGCGTGGAAACTTCTCTGGCCAAACTTTCCGGCGATCTCGATCTGCATGTGCGCGGAACAGCCGCGCGGCCTGCGCTCGTGGGGCGCGTGAATATTGCTGAAGGCGATATTTTCTTTAACGGCACAAAATACCGGCTGGAGCGCGGCGATATTACTTTCAGCAATCCGCTGAGCATTGAGCCGGTGGTGAATCTGGATATGGCAGCGCGCGTGCAGGACTATGACATAACGATTGGCCTGCACGGCCAGGCCGTGGGCGGCAAAGGCCTGAGCATGACGTACCGCTCTGATCCTCCGCTCGATAACTCTGACATTATCGCGCTGCTGGCTTTTGGCCGTACGCGTACGCAAGGCGTTTACACCACGGGCCAGCAGGCCACCAACACAAACGACACGGCGAACACTTCCAATGCAATTCTGGGTGAGGCCCTGAATGCCACGTTTACTGATCGTGTGCAGCGGCTCTTCGGCGCCAGCCGGGTGAAAATTGATCCGCAGTTTATTGGATCGGAAAATAACCCGAGCGCGCGCGTGACCATTGAGCAGCAGATCAGCAATGACATTACGTTTACCTACGCCACCAGCCTCACGCAGTCCGCTGAGACGGTGATCCAGGTGGAATACAACATCGACAAAAATGTTTCCATTGTGGCCGTGCGTGACCAGAACGGCGTGCTGGGTTTTGACATCCATATACGCAAGCGCAAAAAGTAAGCGCCACCAAAAAGTAAGGCATGGACGAAGTGAATCATGGACAGAGACGATTCTTTTGCGGCTGAACGCAGTGTGATGGTGGAAAAGCAGCTGCGGCAGCGTGGCATCCGCGACGAACGGTTGCTCGCTGCCATGGGACGCGTCCCCCGGCATGAATTTGTTGATCCGCAAAGTTGGCCGCAGGCATACGGTGATCATCCCATTGCCATTCCTGAGAAACAAACCACTTCACAGCCTTACATGATTGCCGCCATGATCCAGGCAGCGCAGATCCAGCTGCAAGATCGCGTGCTGGAAATTGGCGCTGGCTCCGGATACCAGACTGCACTCCTTGCCGAACTTGCCGGCCAGGTTTTTGCCGTGGAGCGCCACCTGTCACTTGCTGCGGCCGCGTGCCACACACTTGAACGACTCGGATATCGCAATGCCAGAATTATTACCGCCGACGGTTCATTGGGATTCCCTGAAGCTGCGCCCTTTGACGCCATCATTGTTTCGGCCGCTGCGCCCAGCATTCCGCAGGCACTCGCGGAGCAACTTGCGATCGGTGGACGCCTGGTTGTTCCCGTGGGCAATCCCGAGCAGCAATTTGTTCAGCTTCTCCAGCGCCTGGCGGATGGAACCACCAGCGTGCGTACACTGGAAGGCTGCCGGTTTGTTCCGCTGATTGGGCAACAAGGGTTTGCAGCATGAAGGCGGCCTTTGGCTCTTCGCTCTTGGCCTTTGGCGATTTAGCCCTTAGCCCTTAGCCCTTAGCTCTTGGCCTTGTATGGAAGAATCGAGCTTGTCAGCCGAGTGGAAATTATTGCAAATGCAAGCTGACTTCAAGCGGGAGCCTGGCAGCAAGAGCCAAGAGCCAAGATCGCGGTTCAATTTTCCACCCCCACTCCACCCACCCCGTCATTTTTCCATTTCTGTTGCAAACAAAGGCGGTTTCGTAAATCGGCCCATGCACCGCCCTTGCGTGGCCCTTGGGCGGCGCTTGCACGGTGCTTGCACGGCGCTTGGGCCGTCCAAGCCCGGTGCAGGTCGGCAGTAGGTCGCAAATACGATACCTTCCCATTTTTTATCTGCTGTTTTCAATTTTTCAAAGATCCCGGGAATTCCACCCCTTGGGGCAACGCCACTCTAGCGTATTTTTTGAAGAGAAGCAATTGCGAATTAGTACATGATAAGACGCGAGATTTCCAGTCCGTGCCGTTTTTTCGCGCTCACCTTTCTCACCAAACCTTCAACCATAGCCCAGGCAATCACAGGCCAAAAGCCAAAAGCCAATGGCTAATTGCTAAGAGCTAATTGCTAA
>DASZMF010000799.1:0-8586 GCA_035552035.1 Candidatus Angelobacter sp. | reverse complement strand
GCTTCGTTGAAAGCGATTTTCAACAAATGCACGGTCATGTCGTCAAACTCGGCCTGCAGGTCTTTATCGTTGCCTGCGAATTTTATGCGGAAGGGCGTTAGATCAACCGCGTCTTTCACATCGTCGAGCGTACGGAATCCGCGATGGCCGATCTGGCGGATCCGCGCGCGCAACTGCTCTACAGCGCTTTTTAACAGATCAGCCACCAGATAAAGGTACGCCTTGCCGTGCAAGACCGGGCCGTGTCCCGGAACGATGGTTTCAAAATCCAGCTCGGCCATCTTCTGAAGGGTCTGGGCCCATTCAGCAGGATAGCCATCGTAGGTGTACGGAATGGGGTGGACCAGCAGATCACCGGCGACCAGGATTTTTTCCTTCGGCAGATATGCGATCGCATCTCCCGGAGTGTTGCCGCGCCCCAGGTGTTTGACTTGCACTTCGCGGTTTCCAAGATCGATATCAAGCTGATCGGTAAAGACCAGAGTGGGCGGCTGGTACATGATTGACCTGAATTCCGCTTCGCGCTTTTCCAGGCCCGGCAGAAGTTCCTGAACCTGCTTTTTTTCATCATCGGACAGCACCCGGCCATTGGGAAGCGTTCCCTGCCTGAGTGCCGCGATGGTCGCCGCAGCCTGCTGGGGAGCGCGCTCAATGTTGCCCGGCTGTATCAGATCCATGTCCTTCTTGGTTTCTTCCTGGGCAATGATGGCGAGAGAGGGAAATGCATCAAGATAGGTTTTGTTCCCGTTGTTGTGGTCGTTGTGAAAGTGCGTGTTGAGCAGATAACCAACGGGCTTGTTCGTCCACTGGCGAATTTGCGCGATATCCTCGCGCGCCAAAGATGGCAGGTAACAGGAGTCAACTACAAAAACCACGCGGTCACCAATCACAACGGTGGTATTTCCGCTGGGACTGCCGTCACTCATCTTCTGGTGCTGAATGCTATAGACGCCTTCCGCCAGACGCGTTACCTGTCTCTGATTGGTATCCGGTGGAGCGCCGAAGGCCGGGGAAACCAAGGTAAGAGCTAACAGCGAGAGAACGAGCGATTGAGGCAGATGGGAAGCGTGGGTACGCATTGATCAATGTCCTCCAGTGGCGGCGCGATGCTGGCTGAAAATCCATTTCACCAGTTCGGGTTCCGTATAAGCCCATTGCCACACATTGTGATCCACGCCTGGATACTCGGTGTAAAGAGGGTGTCCGCCGGCCTTCCGCCGGGCAGCCATGCGCTCGCGAGACAGAGAGACAGGAACAGTCTGGTCGGAATCGCCGTGGAAGTTCCACAGAGGCGTGTCAACCGCGGCCGTGCCATCCTCCGAAGAGACGCTTCCACAACAGATCGCCGCCGCGGCAAAAACTTTTGGCCGATTTGCGACCATGTTCCACACCCCCGCGCCTCCCATGGATTGCCCCGTGATAAATATCTGGCGGTCATCGATGGGAAACTCATGGCACAAGTGACCCACTATCTCCAACGCGAGCCGGTTTCCGTCGCCAAACCCGGGCAGCTCTTTTGCCGGTCCCTCTCCCTGTTGCGAGAAATCGTACTTGATCCATCCGCGATCGGTCTGTGGCACGACGACATAACAGGGAAAGTGCTTCTGGTTTTCCGGAAGCAGCCAGACGCGTGTGCCGAAAATATTGCCGAGTTGCAGCTGCTTTTCGTTGTCGTCGCCCAGTCCGCCGCTGCCGTGCAGATACACGACCAGCGGCAGTTTTCCGGTAGCCTGCGGGCGGAACAGGCGATATGGCATTACCCAGTCGCTCTTGTGGGTGCGCGCCTCAAACTTTTTGTCCAGTCCTTCGGATTGTTTCTTGAACGCTTCAATCAGGGCCGCCCGCTCAGCGGAAGTTGGCGCACCGGGGGCGAGCGCGGGAGTCTGAATGTCCGTGGCAGCAAAGACTGTAGCGTCGAGCGAAAAGTTACTGCCAAGTTGCGCGGCTGCAAACCACGCTCCGGCAGAGGCCGCGCCTATGAGGCGAACTGCGTCTCGTCGCGTGATCATCGAAGTGATACCTCTTGCGCTAGTATTGGTTAGCGCTTGAGGAAGTAGACGCACTGCGGTGAGAATGGATAGCAAGGAGTTGCTTTTCTCCACGAGCTGACGTTGCGCACGATACACGGTACCGCCCGGCCAAAGCCCACAACTTTCTATCGCATCTACTACGCCACTAATAAATTCTCTGATGTAAAGGACGCCAGCTCGTCAGTTCCGTTCGCCTGCCGGAAATTTATTCAGCATGTCATTGACGTTGAGGCGCTCGAATCGAGGTGAGGCCCGTTCCCCGGCAGGCGTGTATTGATAAATCTGGTTGGTCCCACAATCCAGGAACCATTTACCTTCTATCCCGTCCGCCCGAGTTATCTCTCTTACCTTTCCATCGGTGACCAGACGTTCCAAATCCCTCTTCAGTAAAACTTCGTCCCATTGAGAGCGCAGAGACCCATTGCCATTGGTTCTGACAGTAACGATATCGTCTAAGACTCCATCCATAAGGTTGCAGGCACTCAATGTTCGCGGATCAGTGGGCGTTCAGGAAATTTTCCAGCACCTCAATATATTTATCTGGTTCTTCATACGAGGGCAGATGGCCGCTCTGCTCAAAGAAGACGACCTTTGCGCTGGGGATGGCATGGGCGAGCCGCCAGGCAGTGAGCGGCGCAACGTTCATGTCATAACGTCCGTTGATCACCAGCGTGGGAAATTTGAATCCAGCAAGTTTGTCTGTAAGGTCCAGATCGGCAGTGGCCTTGGCAACAGCTTCGCCGACTGCTGGCTCGTATCCCACATCACCCATTTTGCTTATGTAGGCGTCGCGTTTCTCCGGCGAATAAAAGATCATACGGAAATGGTTGCGCAGGCTGGCGCGGGCCGCAGCTTCAGTCTCCGGGCCCAGCTTTTGTTCTTCCTGCGTGTTCTGCTCTTCAACGTCAGGGAAGGTCTCAGGCAATAGATGCACAATGCTCTTCCAGGATGGTCCGGGAGAGTCAGAGAGAATTAACTTCGCCACGTGCTCAGGATGCGCGGCAGCATAAGCCATCACAACCAGCCCTCCGTAAGAGTCGCCGAGCAAAGCAAACTTATTGAGGCCCAGCTTCTGGCGCACGGCTTCAAGATCAGCAACCTGGTCGTCCATAGTTTGAGTAGCGCCTGCCTGCACGCGTTTGGAAGCGCCGGTGCCGCGCTGGTCATATAAAACTACAAGACGGTTCTTGGCGACGCGCTCCCACAGATCATTCTGCACCATGTAAGCGTGTGAAAGTCCGGGGCCGCCGTTGACGGCGATGATCGGCAGCGCTGAGCCTGCTGTCCCATAAGTTTCATAGCTGATATCAACCTGTTCGGTGTGGGCCACGCCCGTTGTGTGGGGAACGGTTTGTGCAGGCGGAGGCGCAAGAAAAAGGATGAATGCGGACGCACGCAGTAAGTTCATGAGCAGGAATATATCAGAACCCAGATCGGGACATCGCGGAATCGCCGACATCGCAAAAGCAAAGGCGCACCGCGGGGATGCGGAGAAAAACAAAACTGCTTTCTACCACAAAGGACACGAAGGGACACAAAGGAAAACAGCGGCAATTTCTTTTCTTTTAATCCGCGATCATCCGCGTAGATCCGCGGTAAATATTTTTTTTCTCTGCGCCTCCGCGGTGAGGTTTTGTTTCGCGATCTACACAGTGGTTACACTTTCACGAAAATCTTGCTTCGATATAAAGCCCAGGCTGCGAGCGTCCACAAACCTGTGTAAGCGAGGGCGAAGAGCAGCGAGGCATTCTGGTCATTGGCGAAGGGGGCGAACCAGTGGGAATAGATCCAGTTTTGTGGGGTGGTCGTCTGTGCGCCGTCTGTGAATTTGATGGTGAAGCCCAATTTGGACATGAAGCTAGAGAGCGCATAAATCAAAATCGCGTTTGAGCCGAGCCACAAAAATGGTTTGACCCAGGAGCGCCAGCCACGCATCTCAATGAGCCACCAGCAGAGCGCCAGCGTGAGGCATGCGGCCCCGGCCATAAACAGCGCGTAAGAGCTGGACCACAGTGGTTTGTAGATGGGAAACAAGGGATGCCATGCATAGCCAGCGGCCACGCCCGCTACTCCGGCGATGATTAAGACGCGCAGTTTATGTGACAGGCTTGCGACGCTGCGCAGAAATTCTCCTACAAAGGTCCCCAGTAGAGTGCTGGCGATGGCGGGAAAGGTGCTCAGCAGGCCTTCAGGATCGAAGTCAGTGCGATAAATATGGCCGGGCATCAGAGTGCGGTCGATGAATCCGGCGAGGCTGCAGTGCTGCGTGAACCACGCAGACGAGTCGCATCCGGGGACGGGAACGAAGCGCGAGACGGCGTAGTATCCAGCGAGCAGACTGGCGATCCAGAGGATGCGGCCGCGAGTGAAAGTCCACAAGGTAATTGCCGACGCGCAGAGATAGACGAGGGCGATCCGCTGCAAGACTCCGGGATAGCGCAGATGAGAGAAGTTGAAATTGGGCAGGAGTTGAATCGCGTAGCCGATCAGAAGAATCAGGATGGTGCGCCGCACGGCGTGCTTCATGAGCGCTGCGCTGGAGTCACCGCGGGCGCGTCGCGCGGCAAATGACATGACCATGGACACGCCGACGATAAACAAGAAGAACGGAAAGATCAGGTCGGTGGGCGTCCAGCCGTTGGCATCAATCCATGCTTTGCCGGGATACCAGCCCGAAGGGTGCGCGCTCATCAGCTCGTCCGCGTGATCGAGCGGCCAGTAGGAAGTGTCTGCCACCTGATTGTTGACCAGGATCATGCCGGCGATGGTGAGCCCGCGGAAGACATCGAGCGAGACTAATCGTCCGCTTGCTGGCTTATCTTCCGCCAGCATCTTTGACGGGCCGGTGACCGGGTTATGAGTGAGGGTCGCCATGGTTGCGCCATTTTTCGATTCATCGCTAACGCGATGAACGTCTGCTATTCGCTACGCTCACCCAAGACTAAAGTCCTGGGCTGGGCCCGCGCGATTTGCTGGCAAATCGCTAGACGCCGATACTGCTAGTGGTCCAGTTATCAAACTGAACCACTACCCAAGCTATTTTTTATCGTCCTTCTTTTCTGCTGGCTTTGCGGTGGGCGGGAGAAGTCCGGCGGAGCGGAGATACATGGCGGCTTCTGCATAGTGGTCTGCCCAGCTGCCGGAGAGAGCCATAAAGGCCCATGCGCGGGCGCGGGGCTTGCCGTCAAACCATGTGATGTTGTCACCCAGCTTGGAATCGTCGGCTTTGGCGAGCGCGGTGCTGCAGAATTCAAACGATGCTTTCATGGCTGCCACCAGCTTGTCCTTGCCGTCGGTTTCTTTTGGCTCGTCCATTTTGGGCTGCGCGACATCGCCCACGTTGGCGCAGAAATAATAATTGCTGGAAACAATGTGGGCAGCCAGATGGCCGAAGCTCATCTGATCGGGGGTGGGCTTGTAGCTGTATTTGTCAGCGGGCATGGTTTCAAAGGCGCCGACGGTGGCTTTTTCACGGCCGGCCAGCATGGCCCGCAGAACGTCAGAGGCGGGTGACTTGCTTTGCTGGGCCAGAGCCGCTGTGGACAAAAGAACGATACAACCCAAAAGAACGCGCTTCATGAATCCTCCATTTTTCTTTCTCACGAAGGATAAACTGAGGCGCAGGCGATTGCCAATATCGCCAGGTCGCGTCATCGCCGAAATCGCGTCATCGCGCGTTATCGGAAAAGCACAGGCGCACCGCGGAGGAGCGGAGGCGCGGAGAACAACAAAACCATTTTTACCGCAGAGGGCGCAAAGGACGCAGAGGACACTAAGGGGTACTCACTGTGACCTGGACCATGCGAGTTGCAGAAATAACATAGAATCAAGTTCAGGGTGCGTCGCGAAGTCGCGCCCATTTGAGCCGCAAGGAGAAAACCATATGGATCCGGAATCGAAAACGCAAGCAGATAGTAGTCAGCTGTCTGAACCAGTGCAGCATGTTGCGCGTGCGCATCAATTGCTCAAAGGCCTGAGCGAAAAGTTTGGTCTGGAGAAGCATCCGGAATTGCAGGAGGCCATTACCACGCTGGAGTTGGCGTTGAACAAGTTGACGATTGATACGGGTGGGATGTTTTAGTTCGCGATTGCCAAAATCGCCGACATTGCCGAAATTGAACATTGAAAAACCTAAAGCTCACCGCGGAGGCGCGGAGACGCGGAGAAAAGCAAAAGTCATTTAACCGCAGAGGGCGCAGAGAAGGAGTTTGGCCGCTCATCACGGCAATACCACGAGAAGTCTTCAGAGGATTTTAATTTCTATCGGCACCAAGGGTGCGCTGCCGTCTTCGCGCGAACGTTCTTGACGTTCCCATTTCAGGACAAGAAAAAGAAGAAACTGCGGACATCCGCCAACTCTGCCGCGCAGGCCGCGAATCAAAAAACTGAGGAGGGCTTTATGAAAATGCTAAGCCTCGGTAAGTTTATCCTCGCCAATCTCCTACTGTGTGCCATGATCGTCGGATTGCATGCTCAAGGGCAGCAAGCCAGAAGTTCCAGCACTTCCATTCCTTCAACCAGCAGCTCCGCGATCCTGTGCCAGCCCGGATTTGTCCTCAGGTGTTCCAGCCTCGGATGTTTCTGCGTGCGGCCATAATTTTAAGAAACGCGAAACCTGGAACCGATAAAACTGCGATTACATCAATAATCACCCAACGAAACGGCATCCCGAACTCAATCCATGCAGCCGGATGCCGTTTGCTTTTTCGGACACTTGTGCGGATGAACGGATTGGATCGGGAAAGATTGCCAAAATGAGAGCCTGTTTCGCTATCATCTCGATACGGAAGATGCTTACTGCAGGTATCGCGATGAGTTTATGCGGAAGAAGCAAACGTATTCGGACCCTTCAAGAATTTAGACTTTTACGGAAACAAGAAAGTACAGGCGAGGCAATTGACGAACCGGAATTTCATTCAATATGTCTTTTTTGTATTGTTGACTCTGGCGACGTGTGCAGGACAGGCACAAAGGGCAGACTCTGCTCGCGAACAAACAGTATTTTCAGAAGAATATCCTATTCAGAATCCGGTACCATTGCCGCCTAATGTTCTCAAGCTTCTCTTGCGAAGACCGGAAGTCAAACAGAACTGGGCGGAGATTTCTGATGCGGAGAAGAAGAATCCAGCGCACCTGTTTACTGCAGCGGAAATCCATCTTGGCACTTCAGGAGATGTAGACCTTATTGTTGAAGGCGGGCCGCTTATGGCCGGGGCTGACAACGACTGGTTCTGGATTGTGCTTTCCGCACGCAAAAACCCCAGGATCGTGCTGTTTGCCGGAGGAAATTCGCTTGAAGTGCTGGGAGCAAAAACGAACGGTTATCGCGATATTCGCAGTGAGTGGGCGTCAGCTTCTGAAGTGATTACTGAGATATACAAATTCGATGGCGTAAGGTACAAGCCCTGGAAAAAGCGGACGCGCGAGAATAAATTTTAAGTCAGGTGTCGCCACTTACGGGGCTTGATGTTTCTCTTATCGCTAGGCTGTTCGCCGTTTGGGCTGGGGAGTGGATGGGGTTGGTGTCTGGTTTTTATTGAGAGCGTGTGTAATTTTCAGTCGTCCCTGACGGGACTTGTCTTGATGGGCAAGCTTACCCGGCAGTACCTGCCGGGCTATTTTCATTCGCGCCTGCCGGCGCTTTGTATTCACAATAAACTCAAGAGGATATACGATCAATTAAACCATACTAGAATAGATAGAAATGGCGATACATATTGATGACGAAATGCATATCCTTCGCGCTGTATTGGATATTCAAAATCAACGGCGCGAACGCGAATGCAAACAACTTGCAGAGAAAATTACGCAAATACCTGTACCAGATCAGCTTCTTAAACAGCTTTGCGAGTTAGGTCTTGATTTTTCAACAGTCATATCTTTCCATCCCGGATGTGCCCTTGAGCAAAAAATAAATTCATTATGGTCAGTGTTGAAAATATTTCACCATTCATTTGCGGACTTAAGAACAGATCTTCAAAAATTCTATGAGTACAGCCGGCAGAACAAGATAAAGCAAAAAGATCCCTTATTTGAAGGGCTCGTTTCTACAGTTGTCAAGGATGTCTTTATAATTTGTAGCGCTGCTTCAGCACTTAAGGATCAGGTTCAACGGATTCGAAAGTTTATATCTAAAAATGAATACAAAAACGCCATTGCTGATTTTTTTGATCCGAATCAACACCAATTTGTTGTTCAGCTTAGAAACATGCTTACTCATGAATTGTTCTGGAACCTGATTGGAGAATAAATTACCGGTTTGGTTCCGAGGGAAACCCTAAAACGAGCATAATCGAATTTCATACTGCCAAGCTTATTTCTGCCGGTGATTTCAATAAAGAAGCCAAATTTTACTTAGCATCATGCGGTAAAACGATTAATGTTGAGGTTCTGTTTTCCGAGTACAGCCAGCGGATAACAAAATTTTATCGATGGCTACGACTATATCTGGAGTCCAATCTGCCTTTGGAAGTTTCAGACTACAGGCGCTGCGTCAAAGCTCAGGAGGCATATATGGCTCGCCTTAGCTGGAATGCAATCCTGCATTACTTAATCA
>DASZMF010000798.1:0-2694 GCA_035552035.1 Candidatus Angelobacter sp. | reverse complement strand
GCCGGAGCAACGGCTTTCTTTGCCGGAGCAGGTGTCGCAGCTTTCTTTGCCGCCGCAGGTGCAGGTATCGGCGCAGCTTTTTGTTTTCCCGCAACCGCTGGTGGCTTGGCCGCGACAGCAGGCGCGGTTTTTGCCGGCTCTGCTACGGGCGCTGTTTCAGGAACGCCGTCAGCGGTCTTGGGCTTGCGTCCACGTTTTTTAGGGGCCTGATCGCCAGCCGCTCCGGGTGCTGCGGCTTCTTTTTTGCCGCGTCCGCGACGGACTGGCGGCGGTGGTGGCGGTGGCTCAGGCGGAGAGTATGGCTCCAGGAATTTAACAATTTCCGTGTGTGACCGCAGCTTTCCGTCCAGCAACATCAGGAAAGCTTCATCCTGAATTTTCTTGTACTCCGGATGCTCCGGCGTAATGCGCATCTCCGCCATTTCCGGGAATGGCAGTTTCTGCCGGACAGGCGGCCACTTGGTCAGGAAATTTTTGATCTTCTGTTCCACGGCGGAAGCGCGCGGCGTAATCGCGTTAAACAGCAGCGCGTCCGGACGGTTCGTCATCAGGAACTTCCAGGTTTGCGAAGGCAGAGCCAGATCGCGGGCCATCAGCTTCTTGGCAAAATCCTTGGCATCGTCTTCCAGGTTTTTCCAGCGCTCCACAAAACCTTTGTTGACGATCTGCTTCTGCATGGCGGAAATATCTTTGTCAGCCAGTTTGCGCGTGAGGAAGTGCATCACCATGGGACCTGCGTCAGGATTCAAGCCAACTTCCTGCAATTGCTGTTTCACCTTGAAAACCTGCGTCAACCCTGCGGTATCAACTTTGGCCACGGAAAGATGCGGCGCAACGGTCTTGAGCCAGCCTTCTTTTTCCAGGGCTTTCAGCACTTCAACCGGATTATCTTCATGCGCCAGTTGCTCAATCTCATGTCCAATGGCGCGATCAGAAACGTTTTCTATGTAATTGTTTTCTTTCGCGGCGTCATAGCGGGCCTGTGTGCGTTCTTCCAGGGTCCAGTGGAAGCGCGTGATGAGCCGCGTGGCGCGAATGAGCCGTGAAGGCTCTTCATAAAACGCATAGTTATGCAGGACGCGCAGCACCTTGGTTTCAATATCGGCTACGCCGTTGAACGGATCTGTAAGCAGTCCGCGCGAGCCGGGATTGAGCGAGAGCGCCATGGCGTTGACGGTGAAGTCGCGCCGGCGCATGTCGTCATAGATTGTGCCTTGCGTTATCTCTGGTGGCTTGCCTGGCTTGTCATATTTTTCTGACCTTGCGCTGGTCACTTCCGCGCGCACATTGCCTGGCAGCAGCAACATCAGGGTGCGAGTGGTTTCGTCCGTGGCTTCAGTAACGGCGCCGGCTTTTTCAAAGTCTTTTTGCAGCTTGAGTGCGTTGCCCTGCACGGAGAAGTCCAGGTCGCGGATAATAAAGCCGCTGATAATGTCGCGGACCGCGCCGCCGGTGAGAAAAATGTTCATCTCGTGCGCGCGGGCGACGTCCGTTACCAGCGTTACAGCCTTTTGCTGGTCAGGGGAAAGCCGGGTTTCCATGAGGTAAATAAAGTCAGCCATCAGTTAAAAGAACACACCATTGCCCTCCCGGCTGTGACCGGGCGGGCTAACCAAATCTCCCTGTTTTGTAAGTTGCACTTTATACAAGAGTTAGACGGCTACCCCAGAGACTGGAACAAACTCGAAACATTATCACAAAGGTTAACCCTTTGGCTACCCCATAGGCAGGAAAGCTGCGGTAACGCCTTTGATGCCCCTGCAATCAGTGCGAGAATCAATAGGCAAATGCCTTCCACCCACAAAAAAGTAATTGTAAGAAAAATGGGGCGCGACTCCCTTAGCGGATACGTCTCCCCCGCCAATTTTGTGGCTGAAGGCAAGCTGGAACTGCTGAACCAGAGCGGAAAAGTAGTACTGATTGACCTGGCAGAGATCAAAAGTCTGGACTTTGTCCGCGACTTCAGTGATGCCGCCAGCACCAGCCGCAAAACATTTACCACCCGCCCGCGTACTGAAGGGCTTTGGGTGCGCCTTAAGTTTATTGATAACGACATGATTGAAGGCCTGATGGCCAACGACCTCACGCAAATCATTCCGGAAGGCTACCTGATTACGCCCCCGGATACGCGTGGGAACACGCAAAGAATCTTTGTTCCTAAAATTGCACTTATGGAAATGAATGTGCTCGCCGTGATTGGGCGTCCAGAGTCACACAAGAAGACCGCGGAAGACATACGGCAGGAAAAACTCTTTGTCGAGCCATAACAATGCCGAACCATGACAAGGCCGAGCCGTGACAACGCCGGGCCCTGACGATTTTGCTCTGACCTTTCCTTTATTCCCGTTACAATTTTGCTTTTAGGCTGTTTTCTTTCAGGCACCCGCGGGTGCCAGGCTTAATAGTTACCAGGCTCAATAATGACGATGAAGCTCAAAGAAATTGCGGAGAAGCTGGGCGCACGGCTTGATCCGCCAGATGCCGAAGCTGAAATCAGCGGCGTGGGCGCTATTGAAACAGCGCTCCCCGGCCAGATCACCTTTGCAGTCAGCTCCAAATTTGTGGCGATGGCCAAGGCCACCAGCGCGTCCGCCGTGATTGTTGACGAAAAATTTCCCGCGCTCGATAAGCCCACACTGCGCATTAAAAATCCGCACTTTGCTTATGCCCGCGCCGTTGAGCTGCTTCACCCCC
>DASZMF010000797.1:0-1507 GCA_035552035.1 Candidatus Angelobacter sp. | reverse complement strand
CCGGATTACTTGAAAGCCTGGTGGAACGTAGTGAACTGGGACGAGGTCAATAAGCGTCTTGGCCAGTCTGATAGCTTCTTCAAATAAACTAAGATCGTTTTTACTGATATGGGCCGCCTCGCAAGGGCGGCTTTTTTACTGGCTTATTTCGGCTTCAGGAATATTTTTTCTTCTTTTAGACAAATCTGCTGCTTTCAAGTGTGAATGTAATGTAGGGCAGTTCAGAATTGTTTGAGGTGCATGGCGGCCAAGGTTACATATGCGGAAGTGCAAGAGTTCTACCAGAGGCATGGCCCGGCGCTGCTGGCCTATGCAATTGGCCTGCTAGGCAATCGGGCATCTGCAGAGGACGCGTTGCATCAAGTGTTTCTCAGCCTGTTGAGCAAAGCAGATAGGCCTGCGGAAGCCACGCCTTATTTGTTCAAGGCTGTGCGGAACCGCGCGCTGAACTCGCGCCGCAGCGGTGCCCGTATGGTTTCGCTGGATGATCATGATCAGCAATGGCTGGTGAAGCCTCAGGGAATGATGGAAGCTGGCATTGAGGTGGAGAGAGCATTGCGTGATCTGCCGCCGGAACAGCGGGAAGTCGTATTGATGCGCGTGTGGGGAGAGATGACGTTTGACGAAATCGCCGGCGTGCTTGATGTGTCGCAGAATACCGTGGCTTCCCGCTATCGCTACGCGCTGGGTAAGCTGCGCGAGATTTTAAAAGTTGAGGCCGAGTGATGACAGAGAACCAACACGACGAGAAAGTTGAACGTTACCTGCGGCAATTTCGTCCACAGCACCCCAGGCCGCTGCCCGGAAGAACCAAAGCCGTGCTCATTCGCTGGCGTGCGCCGCTGGCGGCTGGTGCGGCAGCGGCAATCGTTTTATCCATTGCAATGTGGTTGCATACGCCCAGGCAGGAACATTCGGCATCCCCGGCTGTCGCCAACTTGCAACAGGCAATGCCAATTGCCCAGGAAATTTCGCTGTCCCAGCTGAGCCGCGCTGCACAAAAAGATCCAGCAAGCCTGGATGCTCAACTGGATTCACTTTCCACCCGCCTGCTCCCTGACGTGCGCCGCAGCCACGGGATATTGAATAGCCTTGCGCGCGAATAAACCAAATGTAAGGAGCTTGCTGATGAAACGATTTTCGCTTTTATTTATTGCAATCTTATTTTTGTGTTCGGCTTCCGCATTTGCGCAGCCCTTCACGCCACCCGCTAACAAAAATGCCGCGCTGCGCTACTGGATGGCATTTGCTGAAATGGCCGACCGCTCTGCCGACGATGCAACCATCAAACTCATGGAAGATGTATTGAGCGGGGCTTCTGCGTGGGACGAGCAGCGGCTTGGGCCAATCGTGGAAGAGAATAGCGCTGCGGTGCAAACGCTGCAGCGCGGCTCGGAATTAACGGAATGTAACTGGGGACTGGAGTATAGCCGAGGTGCGGCCATGTCGATTGGGCACCTGCCGAAAGCCAGAGTGCTGGCGCGGCTCAATGCTCTCTATGGTGCAA
>DASZMF010000796.1:0-2404 GCA_035552035.1 Candidatus Angelobacter sp. | reverse complement strand
GAGGTGCGAGACTTGTTTGCGCAATATCAGCTCACGGGCGGCAATGCTGAGGTCAAAGATATTCGCGCCAAGATCCTGGGTGGAACGCTCAGCGGCAGTCTGACTATTAAAGATGTAGCGGGCGCAGGGGATGCGCGTCTGCAGGCTTCATTGAAAGATGTGTCACTCGATCAGGCGCAGACCGCAACGCACAACACTTCCATGAAGCAGGCGCACCTGAGCGGCAAAGTGAATGCCGAAGCAACGGCGCGCTGGGCCAAGACGCTGGACAATCTGACGGCGCACAGTGATGCAACGATCAAGGCAAGCCTGGGCCAGGGGCCGTCGATGCCGCTGGATGGAGTGATCCACGCAGACTATACAGGCGCCCACAAGGAACTGGCGCTTACCCAAAGTTATATCCGCACGCCGCAGACGACCATCAACTTGAACGGCAAGGTGAGCGACCATTCACAGCTGCAAGTGGCGTTGCGGTCGAATGATCTGCATGAATTGGAAACGCTGGCGACTGCGCTGCAGGCTCCGCCTCCGGGTAAAAAACAGCCGGAGCCGCTGGGGCTTTATGGCACGGCCACCATGAACGCAAGCGTGAGCGGATCATTGAGCGCTCCGCAGATCAGTGGACAGATGGACGCACGCAATCTGCGTGTGAAGGGCAGTTCGTGGAAAGTGTTGCGCACCGGCTTTACCGCGAATCCATCGCAAGTGACACTGAGCAACGGCGAACTAGACGCAGTGCCGCAGGGCAACATTAAGTTCAGCGCGCAGGCCAGGCTGAAGCAGTGGGCTTACACGCCGTCGAGTCCGGTGGTGGTGAATTTGTCTGCTTCGCAGGTTTCCATTGCTGATCTGGAGAAGCTGGCGAATACGAATTATCCGGTGACGGGTACGCTGGCGTTGAATGTGGCGGTGCATGGATCACAGTTGAATCCAGTAGGCCAGGGAACTATCACGATTACCAAAGCCAAGATTTCCACCGAGCCGATACAAAACCTGAATGTGAAGTTTCAGGGAGATGGTAACAACGTAACCGCAAACCTGACAGTGCAGATGCCGGCCGGCACGGCGCGGGCTGACGTGGATTATCTGCCTAAGACGCAGGGATATCGCGCGCAGGTGCAAGCGCAAAATTTCCGGCTGGAAAAGCTGCAAAGCATAGCGGCTCGCAACATGGGAATTGCGGGAGCTGTGAATTTAAATGTGAAGGGCCAGGGCACGGTAAAAGATCCGCAACTGGAAGCGACGCTGGAAATTCCGCAGCTGCAGATGAAACAGCAGACGGTCCAGGGAATTAAGCTGCAAACCACGGTGCAGAACCATATCGCGACGATTGCTTTGGATTCTGATGTGGCCAAAACATTTATCAGAGCGCACGGGACGGTGGGAATTGAAACGCCGCATATGGCGGATGTAAAGCTGGATACGGGCAAGATTGATTTCCAGCCGTTGATGGCGCTTTATGCGCCGCAGCAGGCGGCTGATGTTTCCGGGCAGACGGAGCTGCATGCCACGGTGCGCGGGCCGCTGGCAGACAAGACGCGCGTGGAAGCTCACCTGGAAGTTCCGAACCTGAATCTGAATTACAAACAATTTCAACTTGCTGCCGCCAAGCCGATTAAAGTGGACTATCAAAACGGTACGGCCACGTTGCAGCCGCTGTCGATCCGCGGAACGGGAACCACGATTGACGTGCAGGCGATGGTGCCGGTGGCGAACCTGAACGCCGCCACCTTCCTGGTGAAGGGCAATGTTGATCTGCAAATTGCGCAGCTCTTTGTGGCTGATCTGCAAAGCTCGGGCTCAGTCCAGTTTGATATTGATTCAAAGCGCGGCAGCAGCCTGAATGGCCAGATCAAAGTTGTGAATGCGAACCTGCGCACGCCGGATTCTCCGCTGGGATTGGAGAACGCCAATGGCGTGATCAATGTGACGCAGACGCGTCTGGAGATTTCCAGCTTCCAGGGCCAGGTGGGCGGAGGCACGATCAACGCGACCGGCGCTGTGGTTTATCGGCCATCCATGCAATTTCATCTGGGGCTCGCGGCCAACAATGTGCGCCTGCGGTATCCAGATGGCGTGCGCGCGATACTGGCTTCAAACCTGGCGTTGACTGGCAGCACGGACGCTTCACAACTGAGCGGTCAGGTGAAGATTGAGCGCGTTTCATTTACGCCAGACTTTGATATGAGTTCGTTTATTGCGCAGTTCAGCGGTGATACGTCTGACGATGGAACGCCCGGCTCATTCACGCAGGCCATGAAGCTGAATATAGCGGTGCAATCCACGAGCCAGATGAATTTGAGCAGCAGCCAGGTGAGTGTGCGCGGCGATGCAAATTTGCGCGTTGCCGGCACGGCGGCTACGCCGGTGATTCTTGGCCGCACCACTCTTACAGGCGGCGAAT
>DASZMF010000795.1:0-2724 GCA_035552035.1 Candidatus Angelobacter sp. | reverse complement strand
CGATAAACATTACTTCATAAGCTCTTTGTTGCATTCCGTTATCTCCTGTAGCTTCGCTCCAAACCGCTCAAGACCATTGATCCAGTCCAGTTCGATCTGCACTTGAAGCATGCCGCTCAGCGCGTGGTCGGCTGCGCGGCTTTATTGCGAATGATTGCTTCTAAAAACTTTATTGGTATCGAACCGCAAATCCGGGCTGCTTTCCCGATTGCAAAAACGTCTGCAGCTGCCAGGCAAAGCTAAAATACCAATGACTAATTACTAAGTGCTGCTTTCCTTGTTCTTCCGATTGAATCTGTTCATGGCCGGTGCAATGCCTTCATTCACCATCACATTCACGGCCTGCGCAGTCAGGTCCAGCGCTTCATCCACTGCCACCATCTGCGACTTTCTAAAAGGCGCCAGTATGTACTTCGCTCCGCCTTTTCGCGGATCATCCGGCGCTACTCCAATCCGTATCCGGGCAATCTCTTCAGTCTGCAGCGCGTCAATAATCGACTGCATTCCGTTGTGCCCGGCTGACGAACCACGCTGCCTGATCCGAATCGTCCCCAGCGCGAGATCGAGCTCGTCATAAATAATGAGCACGTCCTGTTGCGCCACTTCATGTTTTCGCACCAACTCCAGGACCGACATGCCACTTAAGTTCATGTAGGTTTCCGGTTTGGCCAGCAGGACCTCATCGTTGCCGATTCTGGTCCTGCCAGTCAGAGCTTTGCAGTGCCGGTTATCCACCATCACGCCGCATTGCTCGGCGATCCGGTCAACTGCAAGAAAGCCGATATTGTGGGGCGTGAACTGGTATTCGATACCCGGATTCCCCAACCCAACAATCAGCTTCACCGGCCCTACTTCTTGGCCGGAGGAGCTTTTTCTTCACCCTCGGCAGCATCCTGCTTGCCCTTCTTGATAACCTCAGGCTCAGCCGCGCCCGCTGCCGCATCCGCTGCTGCTGCATCCGGAGTGGCTGCTGCTTCTTCCTTCACTGCCGTTACGTGAGCTACTGCCTGCTCTTCATCGGTAATGAATTTCAGCTTGCCGCCGTGCGGAAGATCTTTCACGCGCAGCACCACGCCAAATTCCAGCCCGGAAACGTCCGCATCAATCTGTTCGGGAATGTCGGACGGCAGGCACTCAACTTCCACTTCGCGCAGCACCAGGTCCATGATGCCGCCCTGCTGCTTTACGCCAATGGCTTCGCCGACGAGGTGAATCGGAACCATGACGCGCATCTTCACGTCCATGGCAATCCGCTTCAGGTCAATATGCAGGATGTTGCCGCGGACCGGCTCAAACTGCCAGTCCACGATCATGGCTTTGGTTTTCTCGCTGCCAACCTGCAGGTCAAAAATGGTGTTGTGGCCGGATTTAGAAGCCAATATGCGTGAGATCACCTTTGGATCAACGCTTACGGCCACCGTATCTTTTTTAGCGCCGTAAACCACTGCCGGCACGCGGCCGCTCACGCGCAAACGCCGCGCTTCGTTTTTGCCGCGTGAACTATCTGGCCTGGTTTGGGCTTCAACAACTTCTACTTGTGCACTCATTGTCTCTTCCTTCTTCTCCGCTTCCGCCAGCGCTATGCAAACAGCGAACTGACAGAAGTCTCTTCGTGTATGTTTTGAATCGTCCGGCCCAGCAGGCCGGCAATCGACAGAACTTTTATCTTTGGCTCAGCCTGCGCCGCCGCCGTAAGTGGAATCGTGTTTGTCACAATCACCTGTTCCAGCTTCGACTTTGAAATCCGCTCAATGGCCGGGCCGCTCAGCACCGGATGTGACGCGCACGCATAAACCTTCGTTGCGCCGGCATTCACCAGGGCTTCAGCGGTCTTTACCAGCGTGCCTGCCGTATCAATGATGTCGTCAATAATCAAGCAGGTCCGCCCTTTTACGTCGCCGATCACGTGCATTACCTCGGCCACGTTCATGTCCGTGCGCCGCTTATCCACAATCGCCAGCGCAGCGTCAATCTTTTTGGCGAAGAAGCGCGCACGCTCCACGCCGCCGGCATCGGGTGAAACCACCGTCAGGTTAGGCAGCTGCATCTTTCTGAAGTAGTCCACCAAAACCGGTGAAGCAAAAATATGGTCCACCGGGATATTGAAGAACCCGGCAATCTGCGGCGCGTGCAGATCAACTACCAGTGCACGATGAGCGCCAGCCGTGGTCAGCAAATCAGCAATCAACTTCGATGACACCGGGACCCGCGGTTTGTCTTTGCGGTCCTGCCGCGCATAACCGTAATACGGAATCACCGTGGTGATGCGCCGTGCCGACGCACGCTTTAACGCATCGACCAGCAAAAGCAATTCGAGCAGATGTTCATCCACGGGAAAGCACGTAGGCTGTACCACAAACACGTCGGAGCCGCGTACGTTTTCCATGATCTGTATATAAACCTCGCCGTCAGAGAAGCGCGTAACCGTGGCCTTGCCGCGATCCATGCCCAGAAAAGCGCATATCTCGTCAGTAAGGGCTTCGTTTGCAGTACCGCAGAAGATTTTGAATTTATCGTCTGCGCGTGATCGCTGCACCTTTTGCTCCTTGGTCGGTACATCTGGTTTCTTCTCGGGTTTTTCCGTTGCTGTCGCTATCGTCGCCATCGTCTTTTCACTCCGTATGAGCTGGTTTGCTACATCGGATTGTGGTTTTACCAACTCAGAGCTTACTGACTTGATTGAGCCCTGCTCTGTGCTGGCGGCTTCAATTACACTCTTGCAAC
>DASZMF010000794.1:0-3778 GCA_035552035.1 Candidatus Angelobacter sp. | reverse complement strand
AAGTAGCAATCGCCTGAGCGTCTTTGAGCACCTGGTCAGATTTCATGCCGAACGATCCAAAATACTTTACCGGATCGCGTCCCTGATCTTCCAGCAGACCTTCGTGTGAAATCGTATCAAACGTGACCGTGGTTCCAGATTTCACCGTGACAATCGGCTTTGCTGCGTTGTCCGGCAGATAGCCCCAGCGGATCGTCTCCGGTGTAGCCGGAACATAAAAATCAGAAGTGAGCTTCACTGATTTGCCTGGCACAGGCTTGTCAGATAGTGACTGCAAAACGCCGGTCTGCGCATTCATCTTTGCAGTGCCGCAGAGCAATGTAAAACAGAATGTAAAAAGAAACAGCCAACTGGAACGCGAATGGTGGATAAGCATGTCGGCGGGATTCTATCCTATGAGCAGCCAAACGCGGCTATTGATTTTTTCTATTCTGAATATCAGAGAAGCCTTCAGCTTGATTCTTTTTCGGCACAAAAGAAAAAGCCCATCTTCAATGGGGAAGAAATGGGCTTGTTCAAATACAAAAGTCTACTTGTTCTTACGCCGCTTTTTTCGCGGCCTCTTCCAACTGCTGCCACTCATTCTCGCTTAACTTTAATTCTGCCGTGGCCACGTTCTCTTCTAAATGCTTTACTTTTGACGTTCCCGGAATCGGCAGTATCACCGGCGAGCGGCGCAGCAGCCAGGCAATCGCGATCTGTGAAGTGGTAACGCTGTGCGATTTTGCCAGCTTGTCCAATACGCCGCCCGGTTTGGTAAGTGCGCCTGCAGCCAGCGGAAACCATGGGATAAACGCGATCTTGTGCTTCTCGCAATAATCCACAACGTCTTCATGAGCGCGATCTGTAATGTTGTACTTATTCTGGACGCTCACCACATTCACAATTTTCTGCGCCTGCTGTACTTCGACCACACTGGTTTCTGAAATTCCTATGTGATGGATTTTTCCTTCATCCTGCATCTTCTTGAGTTCGCCCAGCGATTCCTCCACCGGCACTCTCGGATCAAAGCGATGCAGCTGATAAAGATCAATGCGTTCAACTTTCAAGCGGCGCAAACTCATCTCCACGCATTGGCGCAGATACTCTCCACGTCCTACCGGCAGCCATTTGTTCGGCCCCTGGCGCGTCAACCCGCCCTTGGTAGCGATGACCAGCCCCTTTGGATAAGGATACAGCGCTTCTGCAATCAGAGCTTCGCTAACTTCCGGACCGTAAGAATCAGCGGTATCAATAAAGTTTACGTTCAGGTCGAGCAGCCGCTTCAGAACACGTTTGCTCTCGACCGGATCTTTAGGATCGCCCCAGATGCCTTCTCCTGTAATGCGCATAGCGCCAAATCCCAGGCGGTTTACGGTGAGTTTTCCTGCAATTGAAAAGGTGCCGCTATCGGCTGCATTCGCTATTGTCATGTTGTGTTGGATTCGACTCGCGGGCTGAGGGATTCCAAATCATTTTTTGTTTTTAAATATTACTTATCCAGCCGCAAGCGCACAAACAGAAGCGAGCTTTACGCTGTTCAAATTGTTTCCACCTTATGAATTACCAGTAACAGAAGTTCCGTTTGTAACTTGTCGTCTGGTAACGTGACTATCGCCTGAGTCATCTGCTGCCGTGGCGCGCGTTCGAGCCATATATGAATGTTAAAAGCCCAGTAATTATGCGGCTCGCAACACGTGCCCGTCATTTTGTTCATCAATGTTACTCCACTCAATAAAAATCGCATTTCGCCGTGACGGTTACCTCATCTATACAGGTGCGCATCCCAAAGTCACCTATGTCTCTCCGCCAAACAGACCGACCATAAGCAATGTGACGGCTTCTCCCCGGGCCGCAAAGCAAGCTCGGAGAAACACCATGTCTACTACAGCAATAAAAAGACTGGGCCTCAGCTTTCTAATTTTTTACTGCGTTGCCTCGGCTGCTCAGCAAGTTGCAACTGACGCAAACTCCACAACTCTGCCCGCTCGCATCATTCATGGGTATCTTATGATCGTCAGTGTCGCCATAAACGATCAGGGACCATTTGATTTCCTGGTGGATACCGGCACGAATACAACGCTCATCGATCCGGCGCTGGCAAAGCAGCTTGTCGTCCAGCCTACGGGCAAGTTACAGCTATCGAGTCTGGCCAAATCCATTTCGGTGCCGCGCTACTTTTTACAAAAGTTCAAAGTTGGTCCAGCTTCTGTTTCCAACCTTGAGGCTCTTGCCTTACCGCTTACGCAACTCACCTCGCTCGATCATGAAATACGTGGCGTGCTTGGGATGAATTTTCTGCTCCAGTTCTCATTCCGTATGGACTTTGACCACAGCCTCATGGAACTTTATCCGTTTCCTGAAGACGCACAGGTTCCTGCTGGACTTCGAGTCCCAGTCACTATCAATGAATCCCGGCTCTTAGTTACCGTCGCGTCGGACGCAGCGCCCAATGGAAGTTGGAAACTCGCGCTTGACTCCGGGATATGTCAGGCATTGGTTTTTGAACAGCGCATTGAAAAGTCTGTTGTTGCCAGCAATCGATTCAAAAAAACAAGCCGCATGATGCAGGTATCCACCAATCTGGCGGAGCACGTTGCATTTACAGTGGATCTGAACGATCTGTTCATTGCAGAAAAGCGCCTGCCGATCATGGAAGTGGTCATTTTGAAAAACGATCTTCAGAAATCGGACCCACAGGACGGACTTCTGCCGGCGGTCGCGTTTCATTCTGTTTTCTTTGACCGCAGTAATGCCACTCTTATATTCAGTCCGTCACCAGAAGCAGCCGCAATGGCGTCTATTCAAAAGCGTTAAGAGCTTCATGCGGCACTTTGGCGGCGTTTCTCCTTCGCAACCTTGGCGCCTTGTTTGCCTAAAGCTGTTCTGGTTGATTTAGGCAAATGTGCGATCGTCCGTTTCTTTTTGGCCGCCGTCGCTGCTTTCCGTATATTCTTCCGCGCTACGCCGCGCTGTTTTTTACTCGGCATATCTTCTCCTTCTAGTGGCGTTTCTAATGGCGTTTGAAATATTGCACAGCTCGTTCGTGCGCTTTGGCCTTCTCCAGCGTCTTAAATGTTCCCAGGTTGCGGCGCTTACCTGTCTTTGCGTTTTTCTTGCGCGAGTACAGCCGATACTCCCCAGATTGCAATTTACGAATCATAATGACCAGCCCTGATGATTTGGGTATGACAATTTAAGATGGCTTTGGCGCCGATTGCGTGGCCCCACCGTAGCTAACCCCCAGTAGTATTCCTGGTACGTTCGTCCCAGATTTTCAGCATCTCGCGTCAGCAGCACTGTTCGTTTTCGAACGCAGTTTTTCAAAAACGACCAGCCATCTGCCCCTCCTAGACTGCGGACTAAGGCTTAACTTGAACTCCTCCAACATCTAACGTTTCTTGCGCCTTGGCATTTCATTTGCTTGCACACAAAGCAAGACTGACTCAACACGCACGCCAGAGTCAAACCCAGGGCTCTTTTTTGGACGGGGAGGTCCATATGGCAAAGATTGAACGTATTCGAGAAGTAGTAACAGGTTCTGTTGATCTGGATTATGTCCGCCAGAAAACTGAGGCAGGCTGGAAACTGGTGGCTTTGGAATGGCGACGTGAGATTCCGGGCGACGAAGCCAGCGAAGCCGTTCTGGTCGAAGAGATTCCATACGGTCTACGCGTAGCCACTGATTGCAGCCGGCTTGAAGCAGATCCCGAGGAGCGCGCGGTGCTGGTGCAAATGATGGAACTGATCGTTCAGGATTATTCCATTACTCTCATCGCTTCAGAATTGAACAAGCGCA
>DASZMF010000793.1:0-6304 GCA_035552035.1 Candidatus Angelobacter sp. | reverse complement strand
GCGGATTATCCGCGAATATGAGATCAGGGAAATTGTGCTGGGCAACCCGCTGCGCATGAGCGGACAGGAAGGCACACAGTCGCAAAAGGTGGCTGAATTTGCGGAAGAGCTGCGGCAGCGTTTTCAGCTTCCCGTCCACTTGTGGGATGAGCGATTGACCTCAGCGGAGGCCAACCGCCTGCTGCGCGACGCCGAAGTGAGCACGCAGAAACGGGTTCAGGCCGTGGACCGGATGGCGGCCGTGCTGATCCTACAAAGCTTTATGCAATCGCGGACTATTTACTAAGCTCAGGTCTTATTGCGGCATTCACTAAATCTTTATGCCGGGAACGGCAGCGGCTCTGCTAAATTCAAACGTTGCCGATCACGCGCCTATCTTCGGTGTTGCAGTTGTTGCTGCGGTTCGCCGCGCTGGCTGCGTTCTGCTTGTTGCTTCCAGTTGGAGGCCACGCGCAAGATTCCGCCGCTGCCGCAGACGACGAACCGAAGCCGGCCACAACCGTTTTCCCGCACTCTGATAGCGCGCGCTGGTGGGTTTCCGGCCAGGTAAATGTGGTGTTCCAGGCGCATCCTGATTTTCATGCGCTCTATTCCGGGCCCAACAGTCTTTCTGCCCAGCATGAACACGCAACCTCACGCGTACTCACGTTGTACACCGGCTACGAATTAACAAAACATACTGAAGTGCTTTTTAATCTGGAAAGCGCCGGCGGCAAGGGGCTGAGCAATGCTTTGGGTATGGCGGGTTTCACCAACGTGGATGTCGTCCGCAATCCAGCGCTGGGCTCCAAGCCTTATGTGGCTCGCGTGATGATTCATCAGGTATTTGATCTCGGAAAAAAAGGTAAGAAAGAAAAAGAAGAAGATAACGAGCGCACGCCAATGGCGCTTTTCACCAAACTTCCCAAGCGCCGCCTTGAGTTGCGTTTTGGCAAGATGAGCGTGGCCGATTACTTTGACGTGAACAGCGTAGGCAGTGACAGCCATCTGCAGTTTCTGAACTGGACAGCCGTAAACGATGGCGCTTATGACTACGCGGCAGACACGCGCGGTTACACCGTGGCCGCCATGGCTGAATATGAAGACAGCAAATGGGGCGTGCGCTTTGCTGAGGCACTGATGCCAAAGGTGGCCAACGGCCCTGCTCTGGACGCTGATCTGCTGCGCGCCCGCGCCGAAAATATCGAGTTTGAATTCAGACCGGGATTATTGCCGGAGCGGAAGACAATCATCCGCGCGCTCAGTTTTATCAACCATGCCAACATGGGCAGCTATCGCCAGGCTATTGATGCTTTTCTCGACGGAACAGATCCGCGGCCCATCATTGAAGCGCACCGCCAGCAAGGCCGCATTAAATACGGCTTTGGCTTCAACATGGAGCAGGAGCTTTCTAAGACCGTCCGCGTGTTTGGCCGGGTGGGCTGGAATGAAGGTCAGAATGAAAGCTATGCCTATACGGAAGTCGATCAGGAAACTGAAGTAGGCGCAGACTGGCGGCTGGAACGATGGAAGCGGCCTGTCGATAAAATTGGCATCGCGTTTATCACCAACGGAATTTCAAGATTGCATCAGCTCTATCTGGCTTTGGGTGGCAACGGATTTCTGCTGGGCGACGGCCGGCTGACGTACGGTCGCGAAGATATTCTGGAAACCTATTACACGGCGCACCTGTGGCGAGGCGTGTACATTTCACCGGAGCTGCAATGGGCCGTGCATCCGGGCTACAACCAGGACCGCGGGCCGGTGATTGTGCCCGGACTCAGGCTGCATCTGGAACTCTAAGCGAACGTGAGCTGCCGCCTTACAACTCAGAAGCGGTAATTCTCTTCCAAATATTTTCAAGCAAAGCCGTCAGTTCATTGGCCATTCGTGACGGCATGCTGGCCTTGTTCGCGGTGGCGTAGCGCGGATTCGCCTTTAGAATAAATAGAGTAAAGAAGACAGCTCATGGCGAAATTTCTTTTTAGAATCATTCTCATTCTGGTGCTGGCCGCAGGCGCGGTAATGGCCTATGGACTACTCTTGCCCGCAGGTTCCACGCAGCAAAAATTCGTGCAGCTTAAGCCCGGATCGTCCGCGCGCCACATTGCCACGGAACTGACCAATGCCGGCGTCATCCGCAGCCCGTTTGCGTTTCTGGCCTGGCATTATCTGCATGGGCGCAAGCCGCTGAAGGCGGGCGAATATGCTTTTGACCATCCGGCCAACGCGCGAGAAGTGTATGACCGCATTGCGCGCGGCGACATTTATTTCCATACGCTGGTGGTGCCGGAAGGCTACAACATTTTTGATATCGCCACGGCCATTGAAGAAGCGCAGTTGGGCAAGCGCGAAGATTTTTTGAAAGTCGAGCAGACTGAGGTTGCACTGGTGCACGACCTTGATCCGAAGGCGCCGAGCCTGGAAGGCTACCTGTTTCCCGATACATATCATTTCACGCGCACGCAATCACTGCATGACATGGCTGCAGCCATGGTGCGGCGCTTCCGCCAGGCCGCCAGGGAAATGGGATTGAACCAGAATTTCCATGACGTGGTGACGATGGCCAGCATTGTGGAAAAAGAAACTGGCGCGCCGGAAGAGCGGCCTGAAGTTGCCAGCGTGTTTTATAACCGTCTGCAAAAAAATATGGTGCTGGCCACGGATCCGTCAGTGATTTACGCCGCGCTGTTGAACAATCGCTACAACGGCGTGATCCATCAATCCGATCTGCATTTTGAGTCACCGTACAATACCTACCGCACGGCTGGGCTGCCGCCGGGACCAATTTCAAATCCGGGCAAAGCTTCTCTGCAGGCGGCCATGCATCCGGCGCAGACGGAATATCTTTTTTTTGTGAGTGACAATCAGGGCCACCACCGGTTTGCCAGAACAGATGCTGAGCATGTGGCGAACGTGCAGGCATATCGACGGGCTGTGGCGCAGGCCGCGAACCGTTAAAATAAGCAAAGGTTGCCGCAAAATGTCATGATTTGCCGTAGCTTGCCGCGTCCAGATGTTCTGCGCCTTCCGCTATACTAGATGCATCCAATTGAACGGGTGTCAGAACTGGACGGATGTACTCTCATTTGCCTAAAACTACTCTTTTATTTCTAGTTGCTCTTTTGCCGCTGGGCGGCTGTGCGATTCGCTCGTCGCATCCGGTGCAGATGCGCACCAGCACGGCCACGCTCAGGGACGCCACGCGGGACCAATTGGTGCAGACCATCAATGCCAATGCCGAAATGCTGAAAACGCTGAAGGCAAATGTGGACATTGACGCTTCTGCGCTGGAGCAAAAGAAGCAAAAAGTAACGGATTACCAGCAGGTGTCAGGGTTGATTTTGCTGCGCAAGCCGGAGATGCTGCGCATGAGGATTTACATTCCGCTGGTGCACAACATTGCCACGGACATGGTGAGCGACGGCGATAAATTTTCCCTGGCCATCCCGCCCAAAAGCAAGTTTTATGTGGGTTCAAACCGGCAGCCGGTAAAGCCATCACCCCAGCCACTGGAAAATCTGCGTCCGCAGCATATTTTTGACGCGCTGTTGATCAAGCCGATTGATCCGGAAAAAGAAATTGCTGTACTGGAAGATACAACGGAGATCGTGAAAGATCCCAAGACGCATAAGGACGTGGAGCAGGGTTCTTACACGCTGGTGATTCTTGATAAAGGCGATGGCGGTTACTATCTTTCGCGCAAAATTGTTTTCAGCCGGATTGATCTTCTGCCGCATGAGCAGAGTATTTACGACCGCAACGGCCAGCTGGCGACCTTTGCCCGCTATGAAAATTTTTCTGACTACTCGAACATTAAGTTCCCGGGAATTGTTTCCATCCAACGACCGGTCGAAGGCTACGGCCTTAAGATTTCCATGGTGAAGCTGGATGTAAATGTGCCGCTCACGGACGAACAATTTGTTCTGACGCAGCCTCCGGGATCGCAACTGATCAACATCGATACTAGGTCTTCAGCTGCTGTGCAAGGCGAGGAAGACAAGAAGCCAGAGTAATTCAGGCAATCGGGAACGTGGCCGCTTGCGTTTGCAGTCTTAAAAAACCTTATGAATAAAATGATTCTGGCGAACCTGGTTCATCGCCCCATAAGATCGATCATTTCCATTATCGCCGTGGCGGTGGAAGTTACGTTGATCCTCATGATTGTTGGGCTGGCGCTGGGCATTCTGGATGACAACAGGACGCGCCAGGTGGGAATAGGCGCTGATCTTACCGTCCGTCCGCCTGGGTCTTCCAATCTTGCCGCTTTTGGCGGCGCTCCGGTACCTGCACGCGTGGCCGATATTCTACGCAAGCAGCCGCACATCACTGCTGTCTCGCCGGTGGTGCTGCAGGTCATCTCAACCACGAATATTGAAATTATTTATGGCACTGACCTGGAATCTTTTCAGGCAGTGGGCGGCGCGATGCGCTATCTGCAGGGCGGCCCTTTTCAGGGACCGGACGACATGATTGTGGACGACCTTTTTGCCGCAAACAGCAAGGTGCATATTGGCGATCCAGTCACAGTGCTGAATCATAAGTTCACGATTTGCGGCATTGTGCCGCATGGGCGCGGCGCGCGACGGTTTATCCCCATCACCACCATGCAGGACCTGATCGGCGCACAAAATAAAGCTTCAATGTTTTACGTGAAGCTCGACGATCCTAAAAACGCGGACGACGTGGTGACGCAGCTCAAAACCATTCCCGGCATGGAGAGTTATAACATTCTCTCCACCAGCCAGTGGCTGGCGGCAACTTCAGCCGACAAAATTCCCGGGCTCAATCTGTTTATCCGAATCGTCATCGGGCTGGCGGTCATTATTGGATTCATCGTGATTTTCCAGAGCATGTACACCGCCGTAATGGAACGCACGCGTGAAATCGGGATACTCAAATCCCTGGGCGCTTCCAAGTCTTATGTAGTCCGCGTGATCCTGCGTGAGACACTGCTGCTGGCGGTGGCAGGAATTCTTGTGGGCTTCATTATCAGCACCGTGGGACGCATGGGGCTGGTGCACCAGTTTCCGACTTTGCGGGTCCAGGGCATCAGCATGAAGTGGGCAATCTATGCCACGCTCATCGCCATTGGCGGAGCCATGTTGGGTGCAATCTATCCGGCATTCAAGGCCGCGCAGAAAGATCCGATTGACGCGCTGGCGTACGAGTAGGGCAGTCAGCACTCAGTCTTCAGCAGTCAGTTTTTCTCTGAAATCCCGAAGCGGAGCGAGGGACCGCTATCCCAACGTGGTGTTCAGGTTTCGGAAACTAAGCAGGACTCTTGCAACAGCAGCTCATCCTTCCTGAACTAAGGGAGCATGTCTTCGTATAGGGATCCCTCGCTATGCTCGGGATTTCAGAAAACGAGATTTCAGAAAACAAGATTTCAGAAAACATAGCTCAAGTTCCCTGCGCTACACTCAGCATTTCAGAAAAAACGTTACAATATATCTACACGAACTCTTGGAGGACGACCCATGGACGCGCTCTCAGCCCAGATCTCCCGGCGCAATGAGGATATTGCCCTGGACCTGATGAAATTTATTGCTTCAACCACCGCTTATGGCAAAACTGCGGCCAGCGCGGGCTTCCACGGTGGCGCGGAAAACAAGTCTGAAGACTATGCTACCCACCTGCTGGAGCTATATACTCGCTGCCTGGAAACCGTAAACGGCAAGAAGTAAGCCAAACAATCGTTTGCGCTAACGCCGAAATCAAAGGATAATCAGGGCTGCTTACGGCCCCGTGCTGCCTATTCCTGTGAACCTGCCGAATTCCATCACGCTCTCGCGGATCGCCGCCATCCCACTGATCATATGGATCCTCACCACTCCATATTTCAGCGCCAAGGATGCCACGCTGCGTGCCGTTTTGGCTTCAGGTCTGTTCATTCTGGCTTCCATTACTGACGGGCTTGATGGCTATCTGGCGCGCCGTCGCGGACAGATCACCACCATGGGCATGCTGCTGGATCCGCTGGCCGATAAGCTGATGATCGCCGCCTGCTATATCACGCTGGTCCACCTGATTCCAGAGATCGTGAACGTATGGGTTGTCGTGCTGATTATTGGCCGTGAATTTCTTATCAGCGGTCTGCGCTCCATTGCCTCAGCAGAAGGTTTTACCATTGAAGCCAGCGAACTCGGCAAGTTGAAGATGGTCGTGCAGATTGTCTCCGTGGTGGCGGCTATTCTCGCTATTCGCTGGGACGTATGGTACTTGAATTTGGGCTTTATCAAAATTCTTGATGTTGACCTGGTCGCGCGCTGGGCCATCCGGTTTATGGCTGTCGTCTCAATTATTTCTGCCGTCGATTACTTCT
>DASZMF010000792.1:0-4739 GCA_035552035.1 Candidatus Angelobacter sp. | reverse complement strand
ATTCCCTTGATATCTTCCAGCATCCAGGGATACATGGAGAGCATCTGCGACCAGACGTAGGAGGCGTGCTTGTGTTGCTCGTCGGGATGCTGGTCCAGCCTGCTCAGATGAATGCCCAGAGTCGCAGCGGGAAGGTCTTTGTCATTGTCGAAGCATGGCGTAAAAAAACAATTGCTCTTCGGAGATTTTTGTTTGCTGGTCTCCAACCTGCCCATACACACCGTGGAGAGATCGACATTCTGGTACAGAAAAGTAAGTCCGGAAGCCATGCCTTTTGAAAGGTCCGCTCCACCCTGCACGCACTGCTGCTGCGGAGGCGTGGAGCCATAGATGATTTCCGGGCAGGTTGGGCGGACGCCGATGATTTTGTTGGGAATGGGCAACGTCAGATTGAACAGGGGGTGGGCGCCCAGGTATTCGTCCTGGCCCCATCCGAAGATACAGGTTCCAGAGTACGAAACCGGGTTGCTGGGGACATTCATATTCAGCTCGTAGGATGGCGGCATTTCGCCCGTCTGCGATTTGGAATTGAGCTTCATTTCGTTGGCGCTGGTCCCAATCCAGGCCTGATGCGCGGCGCAGTCATAGTCTGTACCCACGGGCGGCGCCATGACCAAAACGTTGGTGCTGTTCATCCAGAAGCAGAACGGGCCGTTGAAAGTGACAATGAGGTCTTTATTACCGGATTGAGCGCTGGAACTGGCCATGCCGGCAGCGCGGAGCGCCGGCAGTCCTATGGCAAGAGTCCCTGCCTGCTTGAGAAGATCACGTCGGTTCATCTTGCCCCCTAAAAGGAATTTACCTGGAATTCCGAACTATGCGCCAACGAAGGCCGCGAACGCCGCCCAATAATAAGGATGTGCTCGTCCGGGCATTTGACGCAGCGAATTGGCCGCCGCCTCCAGCGCTGCCGCCGGAGTGTGACCTGATAAAAGCGAATCATAAAAAAGGTCCATGAAGTCTTCCGTGGCCAGGGAGTCTACGTTCCAGCGGCTGGCGACCACATTGCGTGTTCCGGCCTGGAGAAAATCACTGACCAGTCCGCGGGAATCAGAGGTGTCGCTCGGGCGCGCAGTATCGCACGCGGAGAAGACTGCGAGCTGCAGATGATCGAGATGCTGGGCAGACACCGCCTTGCGCAAGACGCCATCAGCCAGCAGGAGAGTTGCGCCGTCGCGGCTGGCGCCGGAGTGTCCTGCGAAATGGAAAATCGTGCTCCGGGCCAGGTCCATGGCCACGCGGGAGACGCTGGCGTCGCTGCCGGAGAGCAGATCCGAATGGGAGAAGCGCGCGGCCACATGCATGGCTTCAGCCATCGCTCCCGGAAGCGGAGCAGGGCCTGCTCCCGTAACGATGAGCGCTCTGTCATTATCGGCATAAGAAGTTCTCTTCAGCGCTTCATTTCCATCATTGGCGCGGGCATTGAGCGCCATGCTGATGGCATAACGCTCACCCAGGTATTTTGAGTTTTCATCGATCAGGGCTTCTAGAGGAAGAGCGCTCAGGATGCCGTCTGGTTCGACGATCAGGTGGCCCGAAAGAGGAAGCCATTGCTGGACCGGCTGTATCAGCCATTGAAAAAGAATCCGGGCGTTCGCCTGGAGATCGGCGAGATCAGAGCCGGGCCGGGAGCATTCACTGATGAAATCTTCCGCGGTCCGTTGCAAGCTGCGGTCTGTGGCAGGAACTCGGACGGCGTGAACCTCTTCTCCGTAATGCACCCAGATGATCAGGCCTGAGTGCAGAAAAGCATAAGTGAGCACATAAGAACGAACTTGAAGCACCGGCGAAGCAGAGACGGGGCGCAGGAGATTGCTGGCAGGCCGGTTCTTTCCTGCGCGCTCGCCGGAAAGCGCGGGCTGCAGCGCGCCTGCCGCGCGAAATCGCTGCCATAGCTCCAGGGCGTGTTCTGGGTTGCCGGACTTGAGCAGTAGCATCGTCATGGAAACAAAAGGCTGGCGGTGCATTTCCATCCAGGCCGCCCGTTCCTGCCAGGTCGAGAGCGACTGTGCTCCGGTTTCGGCGATGTTGATGGCCCGTTCCAGGGACTGGCTGGCCAAGGTCGTGTCGCCCGCTCGCATTTTCAATTCTGCCAGCGTGTCGTAATAAAGGAATTCCAGGTAACGGTTGGAAAGCGTTTCCACCTCAGGCAAGGCGTTGGTGAGCAAAGTAGCAGCCCGGCTGGTGTCCTGGCCATGCATTGCCTGCACTCTGGCCAGGTTGATGCGGGCTTCCAATTCCCTCCAGCGAACGGAATCGGTTTGCGGTTCGGAGGCAAAAATGGACTGTGCCTCCGCAAACTGGGCTTCAGCGACGGCCAGATCGCCAAGCTGCAAGGCAGCGTTCCCCAGTCGTGCATGAGCTGCCGCTTCCACCACGCGGTTCATGTTGTTTGCTCGGAACTTCAGTGCTTCTGAGAGCGCGGCGAACTGAACATTGGCATGTCCCAGGCGTCCGGCCATCAGATCAAGCACAGCATAAAGTGAGTAGGCGCGGACTTGGGGAAGACCTGCTTTCCAATACAGCGCCAAACCCTCCTGCACTGCGGACCACGCACGCGCATCATCCCCGGCATCCGATTCCAGTCCCGCCAGCAGATTTAACGCCCGCAAATAGAGGCTTTGGTAGCCATGGTCTTTGGCCATCACCAGCGCACGCTGAACAATCTGCTTCGCCTGTCCCAAATGCTCTTTCATATTGGAACAGATGGCGTATTCCAGCCGAAGCTGGATTTCCAGGAAAACATATCCAAGCCGGTGGGCATCATCAGCGGCTTGAGCAGCCAGACTTTGGCATGCGCCTGCCTGAGATTCAAATTGCAACGCGTACGATTGTTCAAACAACGCGGCCAGCCATCCAGCCGAATTCCCCGATTTTCGAAAAAGGGCCGCGGCACGCAAAGCCTCACTGTGGGCATTTTCGAAATGGCCGCCATGGTTGGCCCAGGAACTTTGGCTCAGGGCCAGCGTAGCCTGGGCAAAATCATTCTGGCCGGCGGAGAGAAGCAGGTCAGCCAGAAATGGGTCCGAGTGCAGTGAGCGCAGATTCTGGGCCAGGGTTAAAGCCGCTTGGTAGTGCTCATCCTGGGACATGCGATCTCTGATGTTGGGCAAGACCACACGCTCTGCAGCCTCTATATATTCTTCAATCGCAACCGCACCGCCGCCCGCAACTTCCTGCTGAAATTGGCCAGGCGGCAGCTTATCGGGTGCTACGTTCAGTCCGTGTTGGCTCTGCCGTAAACGAATCTCCTTCAACCGCTGTTCGGCTTCCTGCCTCCAGCGCTGGTCTTGTTCCAGTTTCAGGAACTGCTCCAGGTCAGCGATGGCGCGGTCATAGAAATACAAGCGTTCATAGAGAATAGCGCGATTGAACAGAGCTGCGGGATTTGAGGGTTCCCGCCGAATCGCGTTCCCCAGGGCTTCCAACCCTGTTTCATAGTCGGCGGGACTGGAATTGGCTTCAGCCCGCTCAAAATATGCTGTGGCCAGGTCAACCAGCAATGGAACCGATCCCGGATTGAGGTGCACGGCGTGATTCAGAGTGTCAATTGCTGGCTGATAGTTCCCGGTCAACAGGTCGGCTTCGGCTTTCTGCCGCAGCAGCTCTGGATCATTCGGCGTCTTTTCCAGGCCGCTCTTGATTAGAACTTCGGCCTCCAGCAGCGGGCGCGGACTGCTGATCGACGATTGTCCGCTGGCACGCTCCACTTGAATGGGACCATAGCTTGCGCCGGGAATCATCATTTCCATTGTCCTTTGCTGAGCATAGGCCTGATGGATGAGCGCATCCGGTGAGTTGTGATGCCCTCGGAAAAAGAGTCCGAGCCCAACCGCGAGAACAATGAGAGCCACAGCCGTTCCCACACTCCACCGGACAGGGGAAAAAAATCTGACCTTTGTCCCCGAAGAGACGACTTTCCGGGGCCGTCCAGTTGTTGTAGTGAACTCCTTCAATGCTATTTTGCCTGCGAATTTCCGCTGCCACTCCTGCGACGCGGTTTGGAGCTGCGCCTGCAGATCCTCGGGCGCAGGTGCGTTGTCACCAACCGCGTACAAGGCATTCTGTAACTCTTCACTGCAAACCGAGCACGTTGCAGCATGTTCGAGATGTCTCAAAGCTGCATTCCGCGGCATGAGGCCGGTAATCACTTCGGCCCAGATCGCCGGCGGAGGACAGGGACCGTTAGGGTTGGAATCCCCTGCTTTGCCAAATTGGTACAGTTTGGACATGGATTGCAAATGTTCTTCTTTCACCCGGAAACAGTGTTCGCAGTGGTCCAGATGTTCTTCAAGCTCCCGTTCTAGGCTCCCATTCTCCGCATGCGCACGCCGGAACAGAATTTGGAGAATCTCTTCGACCGTCAAGTGCTCATCCGCTGGTCTCAAACCTACTCCTTAAAACAAGGACAATCCTTACCTAATTCCTTCGTTACTTAAGTCATATGTCCTCACCCGAAACGCGCTTTTTCAGCCGTTCGGTCAGCCGATGCAGGCAGCTTTCCACCCCTTTTTGCGAAAGCCCAATGGCTGGCATGGCCGCGATTCTCCGTGTGGTGAAGCCCTGACGGTAATAGAGCGCGAAGATCACTCTATCTCTTTTTTCTTCAGCCACTTCCCCAGCCAGCTCCTCTAGTTCCTGCAACAGAATGTTACTTTCCACAGAGCTCTTTTGTCCTTCTACCCGAAGTGAAGAATCAAAATCGGATGTACTGTGCAGGCGGCTGCCCCGTTTAGATC
>DASZMF010000791.1:0-3036 GCA_035552035.1 Candidatus Angelobacter sp. | reverse complement strand
AATCGGAGCTGGCTCGGCTTGCTGCTCGGCAAAACCATCGCCTTCCTTGAAGGCCAGCGTTTCCAGCTTATTAATTTCGTCGGTAATCTTATCGAACTCCGCCTGCAGCCGGTCATCGGACTTTATATCCACCGGCCCTTGCATCAGCACGTCCACCGCATGGTTAAAGTCCTGCTTCGCGGCGTCCATGTGCCCGGCTTTGTAGTCCGTCTGGCCAGTCTCGTAGGCCTTTTCTGCTTCAGCAAAAATTGCCGGAACCGGATCTGGTTTTTCCTGCTGCGGCGTCTGCGTGGGAGCAGGCGTGGCTTGTTCCTTGGACGCATTAGCAGAAGACGCGCTGCCAGAAGAAGCATCTTTCCCCGCCGACTGATGAAGACTCGGCGCCATGGCCTGTGTAACAGGCGTTGCTGATTTCTTTGTATCTTTGCTTTCGCACGCCACCAGCAGCATCAATCCGGCGCCGAGAACAACCATGCTTAAACGCTTCACAAGCACTCCATAACCACGCAGGTTTCGCTCATCATACCGTTTATTTGGACGATTCTTGCCGCCGAACGGCAGCACGAAACCTGGGTCTATCGGGATAAGAAACTGCCGGTATAAAGATCAACCGGCGTAAGACTCCCTTGATTGTCCCACGAATACAAGGAAAAGCCTCCAGAAACCGCCGCAATCTCAGGTTACCTTTGGGAAATTACCCGGCCCAGCCAAACCAGCTCTGGATTGGCACGGATCAAGAGACTATCGTCAGCTTTCCCGCGCCAACCCAATAAGTTATTTTAGAATAAGCACTGTTGTGCACCGCACCCACCAGCTTTTGCTTTACATTTCAGGTACGTCCTTCATAAACTAACCCCACTCGCCCCATGATGTCCGCAAAAATCCCGGTAAACTTAGAATTGCCTTTCGGCACACTCCTGCTTTGCACCCAGGCAATGTGTCGATGGAACAATCCAGCGTGATAAAACCGTGATCAAGACCAAGCCCCAAAGCAAGAATTACGTAAACGCCTTCGCCAGTGCCGTGGCCGCACTCAGCCGCGCCGGAGAAGACCTGACTGCCCGCGTTCTGGAAATGCTGGTCACGGACTTTGACGCCGTTCGCGCCGAGCTCTGGCTCTGGGACAGTTCCTCTGGCTCCTGCTACCTAACGCACGCTGCAGGCCTGGAAGCCACGCATCGCCTGGACTACGCCGCAGCCGGTGCAGGCGCAGTGGGCAAGATCGCCCATAACAAAACTGTTATTGAAAATATTGTGCTCTCCACCTTTGGCGGTGACGATCTGGAATTTTCCCGCCAGACCGGCCTGACACACATTTCCGGCTATCCGCTTCTCGTCGGAGGCCATCTCGCCGGCGTGCTGTCCATTTACACCCGCGGAGAAGTTCCTGAAGATCTGCTCTTGTGGTGGCGGCTGTATTCTGAAATGAGCGCTGCCAAACTCAACAACGTTCTGGCCACGCAGGACAAAGACAAACGCATCAACCAGCTCTCTCTGCTCTTTGAAGCTACACGCCTGCTCAACTCCACGCTCGATCTTTCCGAGCTGCTGGAGCTGATCCTGAAGATTGCCCGCTCTGAAGTGAAAGCCGAGCGCGGCACGGTCTTTCTGGTCGATGGCAAACGCAAAGAAATCTGGTCCATCGCCGCCTCCGGCCTCGATCACCAGGAAGTGCGGATTCCCTTTGGCAAAGGCATTGCCGGCCAGGTAGCTGTCTCCGGCGAGCTGGTCAACACTGAAGACGCATACTCGCTTGAAAATTTTGATGCCAGCTTTGATCAGCGCACCAACTATCGAACCAAATCGCTGCTGAGCCTTCCCATCAAGCACCACTCCGGAGAAATTGTCGGCGTGCTGCAACTGCTGAACGCGCAGAGCGGAAAGTTCTCGCCAGACGATATGGGCTTCCTCAACAAGCTCTCCGGACACATGGCCATGGCCCTCGAAAATGCGCAGCTGCACCGTGACACCATGGAGAAACAGCGCATGGAGCGCGAGCTTGCCCTGGCCCGCAGCATCCAGCATCGCCTGCTGCCGGAAGCGCCGCCGGTGGTTCCCGGCTATGACATTGCTGTATTAAGTGATTTCTGTTTTGACGTAGCCGCCGACTATTACGACTTCATCAACCTCGGCCCGCAGTCTCTATTGCTGGTCTGCGCAGAGGTGGAAGGCAAAGGCGTTTCTTCCGCGTTGATCATGGCCAATCTCCAGGCCACGCTACGCGCGCTGGTCATGCACCTGCACTCGCTGGAGGTGCTGGCCTTCTCGCTGAATGAAATGCTCTATACCTATACCAAGGCCGGCAAAAATCTAAGCGTCTTCCTGGGGCTGATCGACACCCGCCGCAACGTTCTGCAATATGTAAACGCCGGACACGTGCCGCCCATTCTCGTTCGCGGCAAAACCGGCGAAGTGAAATTGCTGGAAGAAGGCGGCACCGTAATCGGCCTGTTTCCGCAAGTAGATTACACACGCGGCTCTATTAAGCTGGAAAAAGATGACGTGCTAGTCTGCTCCACCGACGGCATTTTGCACATTGAAGACGATGAAAAGCACCAATACGGCTCCCGCCGGCTGACCGATTTTGTGCGCCGCCACCACGAACGCACCGCCCAGGGCATTGCCGACGCAGTCCTCGCCGAAGTCTCAGCCTACTCCACCGCCAGCATGAACGACGACGATAAAGTTCTAATCGTGTTAAAAGTAACCGCAGACAAAGAACCAGTTGCCGAAGAAACAAAAAGCTAACCGCCCACTACAAAAAATTTCTTAACACAAAGTTTTTTCTAATCCGCACTAATCGTCTTTTCCGAATCCTTGAAAATCAGTGCCATCCGTGTTTATCCGTGGTAAGGTTTTGATCTTGCGCTTCCTCTGTGATCCTTCGTGTCCTCTGTGGTAAAAGGTTTTTGTTTTAAGTTTTTTCCTCCACCGTCAGTTCCTGTTCTTTCGTCAGATAACTTTTCCTTCTGAACCAATCCTCCATCGCCTCTTTCAATTTATCCAGCGGCACGCGTGTGCCAATCCTCATCAGCC
>DASZMF010000790.1:0-1610 GCA_035552035.1 Candidatus Angelobacter sp. | reverse complement strand
TCGTGCGTTCTGGGCGGAATGCTTTTAGCCAGTGCCTGCCGCAACGATATGCATGACCAGCCGCGCTACAAGCCATTAGCGGGAACCAGTTTCTTCGCCGATGGAAGAGCCTCAAGGCCGACTATCGAAGATACGGTTGCGCGCGGGCAGTTGCATCTTGACCAGGCTCGTTATACGGGCAAGGTAAATGGAAAAGACATTCAGGCTTTTCCGATTCAAATTACACGCGCGGACGTGGCGCGCGGACAAGAGCGCTTTAACATCTATTGCTCTCCGTGCCATGGGCGCCTGGGCAATGGCCACGGCATGGTGGTGGCGCGCGGCTTGCGTCAGCCGCCTAGTTATCTGGACCCGCGGCTGGTAAACGCCCCTATCGGACACTTTTTTGACGTGATGACCAATGGCTATGGCGCCATGTACAGTTATGCCTCGCGCGTGGCCGTGGATGACCGCTGGCGGATTGCAGCTTATATCCGCGCATTGCAATTGGGCGAGGGTGCTACTGCCGCGGTAGCCCAGGCAAGCGCGAACGGCAATAAAAATGCAGCGGGTGGACCCCCCGGAGGAAGTAAGTGAGTAATCACGGACACGAGACGCATATCCCAGAGATCAGGCTGGGGCCCAAGGCCGCCAGCGTGGAGCGCATCGCGGGCGTGGTAGGCGGCCTTGGCTTGCTGCTTTGCGTCGCTGGTTTTTTTCAGAACCGCGCTCAATTTTTCCAATCCTATCTGTTCGCCTTTATCTATTGGGGTGGATTCGCCATCGGCGGCTTAGGCTTGCTGCTACTGAATAATGTAGTTGGCGGTAAATGGGGCGTCACCACGCGCCGTTACCTCGAAGCCTGCATGCGAACCATGCCTTTGATCGCGCTATTTGCGGTCGGATTAATTTTTGGCATGAAAGACTTATATGCCTGGACTCACCCCGACCTGGTCGCGGCAAATGCCGTCCTCACCCATAAACAGCCTTATTTGAACACCACGTTTTTTCTCATCAGATTGGTCATTTACTTTTCTCTCTGGCTCTTCTGGGGCATGCGCGTCAATAGCATGGCTGACAAACAGGATGCCACTGGGGATGTTGGCATTCCTGAGCGCATGCGCGCCTTTAGCGCGCCCAGCTTACTGTTTTTCGTACTGACCGCCACTTTCGCCTATTTCGATTGGGTGCTATCGGCGGATACGCAATTCTATTCCACCGTCTTTGGCGCCATGATCCTGATTGGTAACGTGATGCAAACCCTCGCGTTAGCTATCTTGACGCTGATCCTCACATCAACTGAGGATCGCTTCGGCGGCCGCATCAACTCTAAAATTTTGCATGACTTAGGCAACTTACTATTCGCCTTCGTTATTTTCTGGACGTACCTTTCGGTGTCGCAGTTGATCATCGTCTGGCCGGCCAATCTCCCGCAGGAATTGGTTTGGTACACCGACCGCACCGCTGGAATCTGGAAAATATTTGCCTATGTTGTGGGCTTGTCCATGTTTGGCATTCCCTTTCTGTCGTTGCTGTCGCAAGGGCGCAAGCGCGATCCACGCAGATTAATTAAGGTTTGTGTCTGGCTGCTGGTGGCGCATGCCATCGCCATATTCTGGCTGGTGGAACCG
>DASZMF010000789.1:0-6525 GCA_035552035.1 Candidatus Angelobacter sp. | reverse complement strand
GAAACACGAAGCCATCAGCAACGTCGCCGTAATTGTTCGTGAAGATAAAAACCAGGGCAAGCGGCTGGTGGCCTATGTGGTCGTAAAAGCACAGCCAGCGCCAACCGCCTCTGAACTGCGAAAATTTCTGGAAGAAAAACTGCCGGAATACATGGTTCCCAGCGTATTCGTTGAGATGGCCGAACTTCCATTCACCGCGGGCGGTGGCAAACTGGATCGCAAAAGACTTCCAGAAACGGTGGAAGACGATGAAGCGGCAGTGCAGGAGCCACGCACGCCGACAGAAGAAATTTTGTGCGGAATATGGAGCGCCGTTCTACAGAGAGAACGTGTTGGTGTAAACCAGAACTTCTTTGCGCTGGGCGGGCACTCTCTGCTCGCGACACAGATCACTTCGCGGGTGCGGCAGGCATTTGCCGTGGAACTGCCGATACGCGCCTTGTTTGAAGCGCAGACTGTTGCGGCCCTGGCTGAGCGTATCGACAAGCAGAAGCAAGTAGCGAATTTTGTCAGTGTCCCGCCATTGCAGAAAGCTTCGCCAGGGAAACCATTATTGCTTTCCTATGCGCAGCAACGGCTGTGGTTTCTTGATCAACTTGAGCCGAACAGCGGGGCCTACAACATTCCCGTGGCGTTGCGCCTGAGCGGTGAAGTACGGCTTGGCTCTCTGGTTGGCGCGCTCAGTGAGATTGTGCGCCGTCATGAAGTGCTGCGCACGCGGTTTGAAGTAATAGACGGTGAAGCACGGCAGGTAATTTCCCCAGCCGGTAAAGTCCTCATTGAACCGCTGTTTGAGCAAAGAGATCTTTCCGCTCTCTCGGCAGATGATCGCCAGGCTGAAGTACAGCGGCAAGTTTCTAAAGAGGCAGCAGTTCCATTTGATCTGGCTCGCGGCCCTTTGTTGCGTGTGAAATTGTTTCGGTTGAGTGCAACGGAGCATGTGCTGTTGGTCGTGATGCATCACATCGTGAGTGACGGCTGGTCTATGGGCGTTCTGGTCCGGGAATTCGCCGCGCTTTATCAGGCTTTTGAAGCCGGGCAAACGCCGTCATTGCCAGAGCCTCCATTCCAGTATGCAGACTTTGCAGTATGGCAGCGGGAATGGCTCCAGGGAGAAGTTCTCGAAGAGCAGATGGCATACTGGAAAAAACAACTTGCGGATGTCCCGACCTTGGAACTGCCCACTGACCATCCGCGCTCGATGGCGGAAAGCGAACGCGGAGCCAGGGTGACCATGACCCTGCCACAAGAATTAAGTCGGGGACTAAAAGAATTGGGTCAGCGCGAAGGAACAACGCTTTTCATGACCCTTCTGGCCAGCTTCCATTTGCTGCTTTCGCGTTATACCGGAGAGAACGATGTAGCGGTGGGCACTCCCATCGCCGGTCGGCGTTGGGCTGAGACGGAAAGCCTTATCGGCTTTTTCGTGAATACATTGGTATTGCGCGCAACCATAAACGGCAGCCAAAGCTTTCTTGAGGTTCTGGCGCAAGTGCGGGAGAAGACGCTGGAAGCCTATACGCACCAGGATGTGCCGTTTGAAAAGCTGGTGGAGGAATTGCATCCGGAACGTGATCTAACTCGGACCCCGTTGTTCCAGGTGCTGTTTGTGCTGCAGAACGCACCGCAAACAGAGCTGCAAGTTCCCGGGCTGACTCTTTCCAGTATGAATATCGATTCGAATGCTGCAAAGTTTGACTTGATGCTGATGGTGGGCGAAGAGCACGGGCGGCTCCATGCAGGATTAAGTTACAGGGCCGGTTGGTTCAATGAAAATTCCATGCGGCGGCTGCTCTCTCATTGGGAGAACCTGCTTGCCGGCATCACAGCGAATCCGCAAATGGCGGTCCACGATTTGCCGATGCTCACCAAGGCGGAACGCTCGCAGTTGCTCCATGAGTGGAACCTTACTGAGGTGCAATATCCGCAGCACCATATTTACGAAATGGTTGAGCAACAGGCAGCAAAAACACCGAGCGCATTGGCGGTGGAATACGGGTCATATCAGATCACGTATTCCGAATTAAACGGCCATGCGAACCGGCTGGCACGGTACTTAACCAAAAATGGTGTGGGACCTGAGAGCCGAGTAGGTTTGTGCATGGAGCGGTCACCAGAACTAATGGTGGGAATGCTCGGGATATTAAAGGCTGGCGCCGCTTACGTTCCGCTCGATCCGCAGCTCCCCTCGTCGCGTCTGGTCTACCAGATTCAGGACTCACGAATAGAGCTGGTACTTACTCAGCAGCAATTTGCAAATCAATTCTCCGATTTGGTGCAGAGGATTGTTTGCCCAGACAGCATCGCGCAAGAGACCGCCAGCCTGGATGGAACGAATCCGGAAAGAAGTGTTGATGCCGCCAATCTGGCTTATGTACTTTACACCTCGGGTTCCACGGGCAAGCCAAAGGGGGTAGGTATGACGCACGGGCCGCTGGCTAATCTGATCCAGTGGCAAATATCGCGTGCGTCTGGTAATCATCCGTTGCGGACACTTCAGTTCACCGCGCTGACCTTTGACGTTTCATTCCAGGAGATCTTTGCTACCTGGTGCCAGGGCGGTTCTCTGGTACTTATGAGTGAAGATGTGCGGCGGGACTTCTCCTTATTGTGGTGCATTCTCCGCGAAAAACGAATCGAAAGACTGTTCCTGCCCTTTGTTGCGCTCGACCAACTGGCCGAAGCCGCCGATGGCTCCACATACGATGACATAGCTCTCCAAGAGGTGATTACCGCTGGAGAACAACTTAAGATCACTCCCGCTGTATTGAAGTTGTTCAATTTTTTGCCGAAATGCATTTTGGAAAACCAGTACGGACCCACTGAGAGTCATGTGATTACTGCTTATCGCATGCCCGGGCCAGCCCCTGAATGGGTATCCTTGCCGCCTATTGGAAAGGCGATTGCGAACACCCAGGTTTATGTGCTGGATGAGGTGTTGGAACCTGTTCCGGCGGGAGTAGCAGGAGAGCTCTTTTTAGGTGGCGTCGCTTTAGCGCGGGGATATATGGGACGTTCCGAGTTGACTGCTGAAAAATTCATACCCAATCCATTCAGTTCAAATCCAGGAGCGCGCTTGTATCGGACGGGGGACGTGGCCCGATATATGGCAGATGGACAGCTGGAGTTTTTTGGTCGCAAAGATCTGCAGGTAAAGATCCGCGGCTTTAGGATTGAGTTAGGCGAAATCGAAACTGCCCTGGGCGAGTGTGCTGGCGTTGCTCAGGCAGCGGTGGTTGTTCGTGAAGATCGTCCGGGCGAAAAACGGCTTGTGGCATATGTAATAGCTAAACCTGGACAAAGCGTTGGCAGCCTGCCATTGCGTAAAGATTTGCGGGAAAAGCTTCCGGAATATATGGTGCCCGCCGTCTTTGTCGAGATAGAAAAGTTCCCTTTGACCTCCAGCGGAAAAGTGGATCGCAAAAAACTTCCCGAGCCGGCTGACAGCCGTGCCGCAAATTCTTATAGTGCACCCATAAGCATTGAGGAAGAATTGCTTTGTGGAATATGGGAAGAAGTGTTGAAGAACGAAAGAGTGGGACGAGACGAAAACTTCTTTGAGCTGGGCGGACATTCATTGCTGGCCACACAGCTGATGATGCGGATACGCAAGGTGTTTCAGGTGGAATTGCCGGTGCGTGCATTATTTGAAAAGCCAACGGTGGCGGGTTTAGTGGAAGCCATTCGGCAACAGAAGCAAGGCCAGGGAATAGTGACCGTCCAACCAATCACCCGGGCAAGCCGGGAAGGAGCCTTGCCACTTTCGTCCGCACAGCAGCGGTTATGGTTCGTGGACCAATTGGATTCAGGAAGCCTGGCTTACAACCTGCCGGCATGCCTGAGGTTGCGCGGCGAATTGCACAGCGATGTTTTGCGCGCTGCCCTTGAAGAAATCATTCGCAGGCATGAAGCGCTGCGTACCAGCTTCCCCGTAATGAACGGGACACCCTATCAGTCAATCTCTCCAATACCGCGGCTTCCCTTTGAATTTATGGATTTGACAGATTTGGCGGCTCAGGAAAAGGAATCTCATGTTCGAAACCTGATGTTTGCAGAAGCGCAAAAGCCCTTCGATCTGGCCCACGGGCCGTTGCTGCGTTGTGCTCTCTACAAACTTCAGGAAGGGGAGCATGTTCTATGCTTTACCGTACACCACATTATTTTTGATGGCTGGTCTGTTCCTATTCTATTGCGTGAGATGACTTTGCTCTATGAGTCTTATCTGCATGGCAGGCCCTCGCCGCTTCCTGAACTGCCCTTGCAATATGCGGATTTTGCCGTTTGGGAGCGCACATCGCTACAAGGTGAAGCGCTTGAGCAGCATTTGGATTATTGGCGCACGAAGCTGGAAGGATTTTCCCAGCTGGAGTTGCCTGCAGATTTCCAGCGTCCGTCTGTGCAGTCTTTTCGCGGCGGCACACAAAAGATCCAGCTGGCGCCGGAACTCTCGCGTTCATTAAAGAATGCCGGCCTCAATCAGGGCGCGACTTTATATATGACGTTGCTGGCCCTGATAAATATCTGGCTGTCTCACTACAGCAAACAACGCGATATTTTGGTGGGCTCCCCGGTAGCCAATCGCAATCAGATGGAAACAGAATCGATCATTGGATTCTTCGTCAATACCCTTGTATTGCGCACCCGGATTGATCCTGAAGCACGTTTTATGGATTTGCTTGATCAGGTACGCACAAACGTACTTGAAGGACAGGACCATCAGGTATTGCCTTTTGAAATGCTGGTGGATGCCATGCGCATTGAGCGGGATTCCAGTCGCAATCCACTATTCCAAATGATGTTCAACATGGAAAACACGTCGGATGCAAAACTGGAAATTCCTGGAGTAGTAGAGATGGAGCCGATGAGCTCAGGCTTTCTGCAATCCCGGTTTGATCTCTACATAGTTGCAATTCCGCGTGTTACGGGGCTCGAACTTGTCTGTAATTACAGCTCTGATCTCTTTCGTCCCGCAACCATTGAGATGATGTTGGCCCTATTGGCTGATTTGATCCGTCTGGCGGTGGAAAAGCCCCAGGCGTGTATCTCCGAGTTGACGGCACAGCTAATCCAGCTTGAGCAACAACAGCTGCTGGATCGCCGGAAAGAAAAGAGCAAACAACAAACAGCGGGACTTCGCGCTATCCAACGGCGCACTGCTAGCGGATTCACGAATTAAGGTACATCGACTCACCGATTTATTTATTACAACACCACACTCTTAGAAACGAACTTTTATGAAATCTGATTCCATTCCGCGCCTGAATCTCTCCGGCCTGCGTAAGGCAGGGACCATTCGCACAGACAACCTGATCCGGACTGAGCCATTATTGTCTGACTCGAGCGTGCCTCTGGTGGTGCTTCCCAACGTTGAAGATCTGAATCTGGTCAGTTGGGCAGCTTCGCAGAAGGCCCATCTGCAACAATTATTGCTGCTCCATGGCGGTCTGCTGTTTCGCAATTTTCGGATTTCCGGAGCAGCCCAGTTTCAGGAATTTGTTGCTGCTTGCTCAGGGGAAGCGCTGGAGTATATGGAGCAAACGTCACCGCGCCATAAGGTACACGGCAATATCTACACCTCAACCGAGTATCCGCCGTCACACCGGATATTTTTGCACAATGAAAATTCTTACTCCGCAACCTGGCCCATGAAAATCATGTTTTTCTGCGTGACGGCGCCGGCAGATGGCGGGGAGACTCCAATAGCGGATGTGCGCCGCGTGTATGCACGCATTCCGGAAAGTATCCGCAACCGTTTTGCCCGGGATGGCTGGATGCTGGTTAGGAACTTTGGTACGGGCTACGGGGTCTCATGGGAAACCGCATTTCAGACCAAGGACCGCGATGAAATAACCCGTTATTGCCGGGAGCGCGGGATCGAGTCCGAATGGCGATCCAACGAACACCTGCGTATCCGCCAGCGGCGGCCAGCTATCGCCAGACATCCTGTAACAGGAGAACTGGTCTGGTTCAATCACGCGACTTTCTTCCATATTTCCACTCTTGATCAGGAAATGCGAAACGCTTTGTTGGCCGAATTTGCTGAAGAAGATCTGCCCTACAACACGTACTACAGTGACGGCAGCCGGATTGAACCGGAAATTCTGGAAATTCTGCGCAATGCATATGAGGCAGAAACAATCAAATTTTCATGGCAGGAACACGATCTGCTCCTGCTGGACAACATGCTTGTGGCCCATGGACGTTCATCGTTCATCGGTCCCCGCAAGATTCTGGTCGGAATGACAGAACCATATTCCCAACCTCTGGAGATGAGTGCGTGAGTTCCCAACCCGCTTTTCAAGTTGCTGAAGGCTTTCGGCTTTCGCCGCAGCAGCGGCGTCTCTGGCATCTCCGCGAGAGCCATGCAGAGCAAGCATTCGGAGCGCAGTGTGCCGTAACGCTTACCGGCACACTTGACGCCGGCCGTCTTGCTCAGGCAGTGGCCCGGGTGGCCATGCGGTATGAAATCCTGCGCACCAGCTTCGGGTTTTTAGAGGGCACTTCAGTTCCGGTGCAGATTGTTAA
>DASZMF010000788.1:0-2364 GCA_035552035.1 Candidatus Angelobacter sp. | reverse complement strand
AAGCCAGCAAGAGATGACTGTGGACAGGATCCGGCACAATGGCAATCATGGCGCGCACAGAAGCTTTTTCAGGAATGCACCAGAGCTTGCTGCGCTCTTCGGTGTGGAATTGACCATCGCCGGATTTCTGCGGCGTCTGCTCTGCGCCAGTATCGCCGCTTAAAGAAGGACACTGTTCCTCTGGCTGAAGGCCGGCAAAGTATTGGCGTGAGGCTTTCCATGGCCCTTCTTCCGGCCATTTTTTATCTTTTGCCTGCGCAGATGCTCCTGATGTTTCATTTGTGCCGTGCGACTGGCCGCTTTTGGATTCCGCGCGATACGTTGGGCCAGTCCCGCCGCCGCGAACAAGAAGCATCACCAGCAGCAGGCCGCCTGCCGCAGATCCGGTTATGCCAGCATTTTTTAGTAGTGCCATGAACGTCCTCTACAAGCATTGCCGGCAAAACGAGAAATGGCAATTGCCCGAACCGTACGCGAACCAATTCAGAAACGAGCAGCCATCATAGACCATGCTCGCTGTGAAGGGCTCGCCTTTGAAAGAACGTAGCCCTTGGATGGTTTCCTTCATTCCCGGTCTTAAAAACAAGGCTGGAAAGATATCTTGTTATTAGTGTCTGAAGATCGGTATTCGTTTCACCGGAAAGACGACTGGTGTCTCGGCAGGCAACTACTCAACTCTTAGCGCTTCCACTGGATTGAGCCGCGCGGCAGTGTTCGCCGGACGGTATCCAAAGAGCACGCCGACGCCCGTGGAAAGCAGCAGCGCGAGAAAGACGCCTATCCATGAAACCGGGAACGGAATTTCGCCTTCAACCAGGCTGGCGGCAAACCAGATCAATCCCAACGCGATAATAACGCCAATCACAGCGCCACCCAGGCTGATGAATGCCGCCTCCAGCACAAACTGCAAACGGATCTCCGCCGTGCGCGCCCCCAGTGCTTTACGGATGCCAATTTCGTGCGTCCGCTGGGCCACGTTCACGAACATAATATTCATGATTCCCGTACCCGCGGTGATTAAAGTCAAAATGGCTACGGCCACCAGCACCAGGCTCATACCCAGAGAAACGCTACGCACCGTCTCCAGCACTGACGAAAGATTCTGCACGCTGTAGCGCGCCACACTGCGATGGCGGCTGTGCAGCAGTCGTTCCATTTCCGTGGTCACCAATGGAACTTCGTCTGACGAAGATGCCTGCGCGTAAAGCACCTGAAAAAAATCTTCGCCGGTAATCGTCTTGATCAGGGGAAACGGAACCAGCACCGTTTCATCCTGAATCTCTGATTGTCCAAAGGTGGGCACGCCTTCCTTGAATACTCCAATCACAGTGCAGCGCACATGCTCCAGTTGCAAAGGATGTCCCGTGGCCGGCTCGGTGCCAAAAACATCCTGCGCAATGTGCTCGGTCACCAGGCAGACTTTGGCGCGCGAGACAAAATCCTCCGCATCAAAATAGCGCCCTGAGACCATCGCCAGATTGCGTATCTGCTGGAACTCTTCCGTTACGCCCACCAGGCGCGCGCGGGTGACCTTGCCGTGCAGTTTGAAATCAAAGGGAATGTCATATGTGCCGGCAGCAAAACTTACTCGAGGAATGGATTGCCTGACGGCGACCAGATCGCTGGAAGAAAGCTCGTCGCCGGGGACGGTGGGGACGCCGTTGCGATCCAGCGCCGCGTATGTAAGATTCGCGCCGATACCTTCAATCTGTCCCACCACGTAAGCTTTTCCCGTGGAGGCAATGGTAATTACCAGCACAATGGAGGCGCTGCCAATCATTACGCCCAGCATGGTCAGGAAGGCTTTCACCTTGTCCACGCCTAGCGCGTCCAGTGCGAGCCGCATGCTCTCTTCCCAGTGCATCATTCGGTTGTCATCCGGTTTTTCATGGCTTAGGGAATCACGCGGTTGGTGAACAGGAAGTTTCCGGCATTTTCAGCGACAACATGAAGATTGTCGCGGCCTATCAGTTGCTCGAGCCGCTCTTTCTCGCTGCCATAAACAACTAGATAGCAGCGAGCAGGAGCCCGCCAGAGCGTTTTGAATTTCGGGTCATCGATAAAAATCTGCGGCGCACCCGGCGCGTATGATCCATATTCAAGATTGTTGCTGCGTCCATTCCAAAGCAGCGCGGTGCGGTTGGTATAAAAAAAGACTGACGAGAACGCGTAGTAAGCATTCCCTTCTATCAGCTGTCCCGGCGGCGACTTCATCAGGCTTTGCGCCAGCGGATACGAACCCAGATAAGCATCAAAGCGGACCAGCGCCAGCCGGGCTGCTTGAAAGAAAATCACCATACCCAGAGCGGTTGCGATTACGGCCCGGCCAATGTTGTTGCGCCAGATACTCAATGCCAGCGCGAT
>DASZMF010000787.1:0-1609 GCA_035552035.1 Candidatus Angelobacter sp. | reverse complement strand
GTCCGGAATCGAATCATGCTCGAATCCTTTGGTTTCGGAAACCACCAGAACATGCGCCATACGATTCGGCGGCATGGTCATCTTTTCCTTTTGATCTTCCTGAGCGCGCAGGCTGCCAGTGTGAAATACCCCGGCCATCGTCAATGCCGCGAACAACCCAAACATTGCGCTTCTTCCAAATTTCATCTTTACTGCTTCTCCAAAGTAAACGAACTTATCACAGCAACCATTCGTAAATCCCCGCATCTCACTTTCTGAAAGACCTGCGCACGTACAAGCACGGAAGATCTGCGCTTTTCAGAAGGTTCATATTTGGCTCACATTCTGCGGCTGCTGCTCCATATCCTTTTCAAGTTGAACTATTTGGGGCCGTTCGTGATGGGCATCATGGATTCTTCGTTCCTGCTGCTGCCGCTGGGAAATGATTTAGTTGTCATCAGCCTGGTGGTCCGTAATCATCGTGGATATCCATGGTACGTGCTTGCCGCCGTTTGCGGAGCCGTGACGGGAACCCTTTTGCTTGATTTGGTCGCGCGCCGCATTGGAGAAGCCGGCGTGCAACGCGTGGCTGGGAATCGCCGGTTTGAATACCTGAAGAAAAAAATTGGCCAAAGAGGCGGATACGCAGTGGCCGTGGCTTGTTTGTCGCCGCCGCCGTTTCCCTATACGGCGGTTGTTTGCACGGTTTGCGCGCTGGATTACCCGCGCGGGAAATTGCTTGGGATTGTGGCTGGCGCGCGTGCGCTCCGTTTCCTGATTTTGGGCGCTTTGGCAATCCATTATGGCCGCGTGATTCTGCGAGTCGCCAATTCCGAGCCGTTCAAGTGGACCATGGGCATCTTCGTGTTCCTCTGTATTGGGGGCAGCGTGTTCTCACTGATCAAGTGGTTTCGAAGCGGCAAGAACAGACAGCCAGCTGGCTCATCATCCGGCGAGCCATCGGCCACGGCTTCGGCTTAGATTCGAATTCGGCGAGCGCTGGAATTAAGGAAGCACGTCCGAATGACGCCCTTTTTTCACCTCATCAACGACTTTACGAATACTTTCGATAACTACATCCGGCTCATCAATAATGACCATATGAGAGCTTCTCGCAGCCTGGATTTGCCTGCTGTTTCGGGAAAGCAGCAGCAGCTTAGTCTGTAGGCGTTCATAGGCGGGCAAATCGTTATTGGTCCGGATAACTATGAGCGGCCGGCTACCAAGAGGATATGGCTGACTCCCGGTTTTGCTCTCGATGAAGGCAAAACACTCGGCGGCTGTCTCCTCTGTGGGTCTCAACGGGTGAATGGACATGGCCCAGGTGTGAAGATCACGATCTCGCTGCGGCAGCTTGCTGAAATTCCGATCGTCTTCCAGCCCCAGCGTAATAGGCGTCGACGAGAGGAGAACCGGTGGGCTGTCAAGTGAACTACCCGATGGCGATCCTGGCGAGACGGGTGGCTGCGTTGCGCCTGAGCCCACATCGATAAAAGCGTGATCGACGATGACCATCCCAACAACATCCGCAGGGTACTCATACGCGTATAGTCGCGCAATGAGTCCCCCAATTGAGAATCCCACCAGCACATACGGACCAGAGACAGCGGCATTCTGAAGAACCTTATGA
>DASZMF010000786.1:0-4191 GCA_035552035.1 Candidatus Angelobacter sp. | reverse complement strand
TAATTTAAAGAGGCATTGTTTAAAGAAGCAGTGTTCAAAGATGTGGCCATAGAGGTTCGCTAAGTCTTTCCTGAAACAAACTAGCAGACTCCGTGCCCTGCGCGCCTTCTTTTCTGACGAAAAAGTAAAAAATAGTTTTGTATATTCGATATTAAATATATGATGAATATCATCTATATCATTTATATTTCAGATAGAGAAAACTATGCCATCCAAGCCACAATCGCAACCAATACTGCTTCGTCTGGAAAAGAGCGCGCTGGAGAAGATAGATGACTTCCGCTTTGCCCATCGCTTTGAGTCGCGCACGGAGACGATCCGCTGGCTGCTGAACTATGCGCTCAAGCAGAATCCCAAGCCCAAAAAGTAATTTGAGTGGAAAAACTTCACCGCGGAGGCGCGGAGACGCTGAGAAGAGCCAAGGCGGGAAATCGAAAGCAAAGCACAGTGTTCCAATGATGAGTTCTAACTAAATAGTGGGGAGCCAATTAGCAACAGCCAAGAGCTAAAGGCCAATGGCTAACAGCCAAAAGCTAAGAGCCAACAGCCTGACTCCCTACCGCCCGGAGCTCACCGCCAGCGGCGGAGTTATCAGCTCCATCTGTTTTTTCTTCTGCGCTTCCACGGCAGAGAGATTCGGCTCAAAGCAGCGTCGGCAGCGCGCTTCATACATGCCGGCAGCGCCCACCACTACCAGCTCTTCACTGGCAATCAGCCTCTGTGTATGTTTGGCCGGGTTGCCGCACTGCATGCAGATAGAAAGAGTTTTCGTAATCTCATCAGCCACGGCCAGCAGTTCCGGCATGGGATGGAACGGGCGTCCGAGATAATCCGTATCCAGGCCGGCAATGATGATGCGCTTGCCCATATCGGCCAGCTTAACCACGAAATCCACCATGGCTTCACCCAGAAACTGCGCTTCGTCAATGCCAATGACCTCGGTGCGCGCCTCCAGCTTGGCCTGAATCTCCATGGCGTTGCTTACAACTTCCGCGTGTATGCGGCCATCGTCGTGCGAGACAATCTGGTTGCTGGCATAGCGCTCGTCTATGGCGGGCTTGAAGATCTGCACGCGCTGCCGCGCAATCTCTGCGCGTCTCAGCCGCCGTATCAGCTCTTCACTCTTGCCGCTGAACATCGGCCCGCACACCACTTCTATCCAGCCCAGATTGCCGCGCATCGCATTCATCCCTGACTCCCTTGGTACAAGACTACGTTACAGACTATCAATTGCCACGGTCTTCAGCTTGCCACGGTCTCAGCGCAGCCTATTTTCCGCGCTACTAATCACCGGCCGCGGTCACAGCCTTCGTGCTCAATGTATTACCCACGTATGCATGAAATTCTGCAAAGCTCGTAAACACTTCGGTCGCACAGCCCAGCAGCCAGCCGCTCATCTGCTCTACCGGCACACTGCAAATCAGATAAACCGGAATCCCCATCCGATGCGCAAACGTAAGCTCGCCCTGTGTGCCGGCGCCGCGTCCGGCGTATTGGTCCCAGTAACAGATCACGGCATCACAGCGATGCTCAATCAGGTCAAGATCGTAGGCAATAATCTTTTGGATGGTCTGCTGAAAGCGCTTGAGATCGGTCGCCTTCCATGCGCGAAATTCGCGGGCTTCGGTCTCTGTGAGGTTTTTCAACTCATCTTCGGCGGGATCATAAAAATCATGTCCCAGCGCCGCGAGGCCGGGCTTGATGGCAGCTCGCCAGCCTTTGCCCAGATCAGGAGAGTACTCGATGGAACCTGCAAGGTAGAAAAACATGAGCTCCAGCGATTGTCGGCGATTCAGCGTTGCAGGTCAACGCAGATTTGGCGGAGTTTAAGACAAGTTTTCCAGAGGGAGTGCACAGATTTTCCGCAGCGGAGCAAAGCTGGCCGCGAATTTCGCGAATACCCACGAATTGTTCGGATTCGTGTTCATTCGCGCTGATTCGCGCCTCAGAATCTTTTGCAGTTGTATATACCGTTAGCGGCAGCTATTCATACTTCAGCGCCCGCAACGGCTCAATCTTCATCGCGCGCCGCGCCGGAATGTATGAGGCCAGCAGTCCAACTGACCCCAGCAAGAGCACCACTGCAACTAGCGTAAGCGGATCAGCAGGACTCACGCCCACCAGCAGTGATTTCAGGCCGCGTCCGGCAATAAACGTGAGCACCAGGCCGGCAAACAAACCTGCGCCCACCAGAACAAATCCCTGGCGGAGCACCATCTTTAGTATGTCGCCACGGCCTGCGCCCAGCGCCATGCGGACACCAATCTCATGCGTCTTCTGCGCGGCGGCATAAGAAATCACGCTATAGACTCCCACCAGCGCCAGCACCAAGCCAAGCAGGCCCAGCGCCACCGTGAATCGGCTTCCCACGCGATAGAGAAAAAATCCGTTTACGCCGCCCAGTGACTCGTCCATGGTTTGCACATCCGTCAATGGCAGCTCTGGCGCAAGGTTGTGGATCTGCTGCTCCACGGTTGGAATCATCAGTTGCGGATCGCCGGCAGTGCGCAGTTGCAACGTCACAAATGTGCTTGGACTCTGTTGCTGCGGCTTATAGAAAAACAACGTCGTGTCATCCACCGGATCGTTATATCTGCCCTGTTTGGTAATGCCCACCACTTCCATCAGCGGCTCGCCGGCTTTCGTGCCAAAGCGTTTTCCCAGGGCATCCTGGTCGGGCCACAGCTTTTTCGCCATGGCTTCATTAATCACCGCAACCTTCGGCGCTTTTTCATTGTCCTGTTCCGTCAGTGCCCGGCCGCGCAGCACTGGAACCCGCATGGTATTGAAATAAGCCGGATCAACGGCACTGTAGAGTGCCTGGGGCGCGGCATTTTTGTCAGAGTAAGTTTGCCCTTCACCGTAAACCATCAAAACGTCAGTGGAATATCCCATCGGAATAGAAGACGTAATGCTCGCAGACTCTACTCCGGGCAGCGCGCGTACGCGCTCCTGCATGGCGCGGAAGAATTGCTGTGTCTTTGGCATGTCATAGCCAATGCCCCGCGTCTCCATGGTCAGGTTCAGCACATGGTGCGGATCAAATCCCAGGTAGCTGTGTTCAGCATTCTGCGCGCTGCGGACAAAAAGTCCCGCAACCACCAGCAGTACAAGCGACACGGCAACCTGCCCCACAACCAGCGCGCTACGCACCCTTGATTTTCCCGATCCCAGAATGCCCCGGCTGCCTTCATGCAGAACTTTATTGAAATCAGCACGCGCCGTGCGCCATGCCGGAGCCAATCCCACCACCAATCCGGTAAACGCCGCAATGGCCAGGCCAAATGTAAACACACGCCAGTCAAAGCTGAAATCAAATTTCAAAGGAACGTCGGCCACTTCAATGCGGATCGAACTGATAAGCCGCGTCGTCCAGATGCCCGCGATTAAGCCGAGCACGCCGCCCATCAGCGCGAGCAAAAAGCCTTCCGTCAGCAACTGCCGGACAATCCGCGTGCGCGCCGCACCCAGCGCTGTGCGCACAGCCATCTCGCGTTCGCGCGATGTAGCTCGCACCAGCACAATGTTGGCCACGTTGGAACACGCCAGTAACAACACCATGCCGGCCAGCGCCATAAAGAGCACGCCCACAATCATCAGGCCGTTCGTGGGATCAGGGTCAGGACGCGCCAGCGGCTCCGAATAAACATAAAAACTCACCGCTTTGTGCGTCTCCGGAAACTGCTGATTTAGCCGCTGCGCCACCACATTGGCGGAAACCTGCGCCTGCTGCCGTGTGATTCCAGGTTTCAGCACCGCCAGTATTTTCAGATCGCCAAAGTCGCGCTTGGTCCAATAAGCGTTCTTGTCTGGCGTAGTCTCGTCCCACAACATCCTCATCCCCAGTGGGAGATAAGCTTGCATGTCCACCAGAGAATAGGTTCCGTGGAAGCCTTCCGGCGCAACACCCATCACCGTTACAACGTGGCCATTCATCTTTACCTGCTTGCCCACGATTCCCGGATTGCCGTTAAACCGCTTCTTCCAATAGCTATACCCCAGCACTGCCACGGGTTCTGTTCCGTTCTTCTCCGTCTCAGCGCCGTAAATCAAACTGCCAGCCGCGGGCTTGAGCCCCGTCGCGGAGAAAAAGTTTCCACTCACATAACTAAAGATGACTGGCTCTACCTTGCCATCCGCTTCCATTCCCGCCAGCTTCAGTGAGAACGCATACACATCGGAAACCCATCT
>DASZMF010000785.1:0-1878 GCA_035552035.1 Candidatus Angelobacter sp. | reverse complement strand
GTAATCAACGCCGATCTTGGAGGGCAGCCGCACCAGGCGTGGCAGAGCGCGCGGCACCGTGATCACCCCCATATAAGTTCCGCTGGCGCGCCGTTTGCGTTTCAGCAGCAAGGCAATGCACAACGCTTTATTCAAAACGCGCGGGAAAGGATGCGCCGGGTCCACCGTGACCGGCGTAAGCAGCGGATCTACTTCTCGTTCGCAATAAGCGTCAATGAACGATTCCTGCTCGGCTGAAAGATCTTTCAGGTCGAGTACGCGGATATTTTCCTTGGCCAGCGCCGGCAGCAACTTCTGGTTCCAGCATTCGTATTGCTCCTGGACAAACTCATGCGTCTCCAGGGCAATTAGTTCACGCTCCTGCTGGGCTGTAAGCGCGTCCGGGCCGGAATCAATAAAGCCTTCTTCAATCCTCTGCAACAAGCCGGCTACGCGGACTTCAAAAAACTCGTCAAAGTTGCTGGCCGAGATGGCGAGAAACTTTACCCGTTCCAGCAGAGGGTTGTGCTCATCGTTGGCTTCTTCCAGCACACGCCGGTTGAAGGCAAGCCACGAGGCTTCTCGATTGATATACAGAGACGGGTCTGACACAGAACGATTCATACGCTGGATGGGGTCAGGCTTGGAGCCATTCGCCGAAGATTTACGCCTTGCGTCCATTGTATTTGTTTCCACACTTATGCGTCGGTCAGGTATGACCGTTAATCTTAAAGTATTACATTATCTATACTGAGTATTTAACTGGTAAGGCTATGTTTGTGCATGGTGTCTTACGTCTGCTCCCCGAACCCAGAAGATTACATCTTCGGCGATATTCGTGGCATGGTCTGCTACGCGCTCCAGGTTCCGGGCAACAATCAGCGTGTCCAGCAGGTTGCGATGGTTGCCGCTGGATTTACCCATGGCAAAATCCACGGCCTCAAAAATCTCGCGGTTCATGTTGTCCACCAGGTCATCGCGCTCCAGTACTGACTGCGCCATTTCCACATCGGCTGTGAGAAAAGCGTTCAATGCGTCATGCACCATGCTGATGGTGATCTGCGCCATCCGCGGAATGTCAACGTCCAGGCCGGTAGCAGGACGCGATGCCAGGTCCATCACGCGCTCAGCGATGTTCACTGCCTGGTCGCCCACGCGTTCCAGGTCAGCGTTGATCTTGATGCAGGCAACAATGAAGCGCAGATCGATCGCCATGGGCTGCTGCATGGCCAGCAGGTCAATGGACATTTCGTCCACGTCTCGTTCAGCCGCGTTGATCTTAGATTCGTCGCGCAGCACAATCTGGCAGAGACCAAGGTCCATGCCCTGATATGCCCGGACAGCCCGCTCCACGGCTTGTTCAGCCAGGCCGCCCATGGCCAGCAATTTCTGTTTTAAGTCGTCGAGCCCCTGATGGAACCGTGTGCGTGTCATCCAAACCTCCCTGTAATGTAGTCTTCCGTGCGCTTGTCGGAAGGCTTGGTAAACATTTTTTCCGTCTTATCCAGCTCCACCATGTAGCCCATGAGAAAGAAAGCGGTAAAGTCTGCTACGCGCGCCGCTTGTTGCATATTGTGGGTAACAATCACCACTGTATATTCTTTTTTCAGTTCAAAAACCAGGTCTTCCACTTTTGCAGTGGAAATGGGATCAAGCGCAGAAGCCGGCTCGTCCATGAGCAGGACTTCCGGCTCCACGGCCAGCGCGCGCGCTATGCAAAGCCGCTGCTGCTGTCCGCCCGAGAGGCTGGCGCCAGACTTCTTTTTGAGATCATCTTTTACTTCGTCCCATAGCGCCGCATGTCTGAGTGAACGCTCCACAATGATGTCTAATTCGCGCCGATTGGTATAGCCATTCAGCTTGAGCCCAGATGCAACGTTGTCATAGATCGTCATGGTC
>DASZMF010000784.1:0-7110 GCA_035552035.1 Candidatus Angelobacter sp. | reverse complement strand
TGCGCTGAGGCTTTTGCACTTTGAACTTTGACGCGAGACTCACATTGAAAGATACCGTGCAAGCCTCAGGGCATATCTCCGCTTACTGAAAATTAACAGTCAATTTCACACCGATTCGCCGCCATCGGCGTAACATTGAGTGTGTTGGCGCATCAGACAAGATGGCGTCTGCTGTCTTCATCAAGAGACAGCAAGCCCGCGAAAGGAGCAACATAATGGTTTCAACAGCACTTTTTGTTCGTCTGGAAGCAAAGCCCGGTAAAGAAGAAGAGGTAGCCAGCTTTCTGAAAAGCGGTCTGGCGATTGTGGAGCAGGAACCGGCCACGATTGCCTGGTTCGGCATACGGCTTGGCCCATCCACGTTTGGGATTTTTGACGCATTCCCTGACGAAGCAGGCCGGCAGGCGCATCTCACCGGACGCGTTGCCGCCGCTCTGATGGCAAAAGCCGGAGAGCTGCTTTCACAGCCTCCATCGATTGAAAAATGTGACGTGCTGGCCTCAAAGCTGGCCGATGGTAAAGCCGAGAAAGCTGCATAAGTTGCTGGTGACACCGCGCCTATCCAAATGACTGATCTGGGAAAAATGTTGCTGATGCTTGGCGGCGTGATCTTTTTGGTTGGCGCGGTGCTCCTGCTCGCCGGACGCTTCAATCTACCGCTGGGCCGCCTGCCCGGCGATATTGCCTATCGCGGCAAGAATACTGCTTTTTATTTTCCTATTACTACGTGCATTTTAGTTAGCGTGGTTCTGTCATTGATCTTCTGGCTATTCGGACGGCATCGATAATGAAAATCAGGTCACAGACTACGAGATCTGAGATTTTTACCTGGCTATTCGGAATAGCTGCACTAGCTGCTTCATTCGCCCTGTTGTCCAATGAAGGGCATGCGATCCAGATAGCAAGCCTTGTTTCCTCACTCTGCATTATTGTCTTCTTATGTTGTCTGAGATTTACCTCAAGAAAGCCGCCTTCGCCAAAATGGTTAAAAATACTTAGCAGCCTGGCTCTGGTGCTCATGGTTCTTTTATGGATGAGTGCTTTATTGGGCTGGGGAGAAGCACAGTGAAGCATAAGTGCGTGGTTCTCATTCCTGCTAAACTGCCTTTGAATGCCTTTTCCTGACCAGCTTGGCTTCACCTTTGATCAAGCCCCAACGCGTCGGATATGGCGCGTGGCTGATCTGGTGGGCGCGGTGCGCACCACGGTGGAGCGCGGCTATACCGATGTTTGGGTGGAAGGCGAGATTTCTAACTTCCGTCCGTCAGAGTCAGGCCATCTTTATTTCACGCTGAAAGATGGAGACGCACAGCTGCGCATTGTGATGTTCCGCAGCCAGGCGCGTCTGCTGCGCTTCCGTCCGGAGAACGGTTTGCAGATCATTGCCCGTGGCCGCGTAACGATCTACGATGCGCGCGGCGAGCTGCAACTTTCCGCTGAATTTCTGGAGCCCGTGGGCGCGGGCGCGCTGCAGCTGGCTTTTGAACAGCTCAAAGCCCGGCTGGCGAAAGAAGGTCTGTTTGACGCTACACGGCGCAAGCTGATTCCTGCGCTGCCACGGCGCATCGGCATTATTACTTCGCCGCGCGGGGCGGCCCTGCAGGACATGCTCAACATTCTTGGCCGCCGCCATGAGAACGTCGGCATCCTGATCTATCCCGCGCAAGTGCAGGGAGAAACGGCAGCGGACGAAGTGGCCGCCGGCGTGAAATATTTCAATCGCGCCAACAATGTTGATGTGATTATTGTGGCCCGGGGCGGCGGGTCGATTGAAGACCTGGCCGCGTTCAATGACGAAATGCTGGCGCGAACGATCTCTGCATCTACCCTGCCTGTGATCTCCGCCGTGGGGCATGAAACAGATTTCACGATCACGGATTTTGTTTCTGACCTCCGCGCGCCCACGCCTTCTGCCGCGGCTGAGCTGGTGATTGACTCCAAGCATCAATTAGCTGAACACCTGGCGCATTTGCATCAGCGTCTGGACCGCGCCACGCGCTATCGTCTGCTCATGGCGCGGACGCATCTGCAAGAACTGGCGCAGCACGGCGCTTTTGCCCGCATACAAGATTTGATGGTCCGGCGCGCGCAACGGCTGGATGAACTGGCCTACCGGCTAGCCGCAAACTATCGCACGCTGCTGCATGATTATCATCGCCGGCTGGATATTGCCGCGTCACGCGTGCGGCACTTTGATTTCCGGCGCGAGTTGGCGATGGTCAGACGCGAACTGAATGCTGGCACGGAAGCAGTCGCCGGCGCATTCCGCACGCAGCTGGCGTCGCGCCGCTCACACGTGGAGCGGCTCACGGCGCAGCTTGACGCGCTCTCGCCCATCAAGATTCTGGAGCGCGGTTACGCGCTGGTCTTCGACGCCAATGGCGCATTAGTAAAAGACGCAACTAAGCTTGCACCAGGTACAGAGATTTCCGCGCGTGTAGCGCGTGGCACATTCACAGCGAAAGTAAAATCGACCAAGCCGTAATGAATGGCGGCGATTGCTTGTAGCCAAGGCAATGCGCGGGACCAATCTGGGGTATCTTATCTTTGGTAGTAAAAGTCCTGGGTGGTAAAAAGCAGAGAAGCTGGAGCTAGATTGAGAAAACTTTTCGGTACCGATGGAATCCGCGCGGTTGCAGGTGAATATCCGCTGGACAAGAAAACTGTTTATGCCATTGGGCGGGCTCTGGGTGACCATCTGCCCGCCGGGCCGCGTCGCGTAGTGATCGGCCAGGACACGCGCGAATCCAGTGGATGGATTGCCGACACGCTCATCTCCGGCCTGCGCGACTCTGGAGTTGAAACCGCCAGCGCCGGAGTTGTTCCCACTCCCGCTGTTGCTTATCTTGCGCATACGCATGGCTTTTCTGCTGGCGTGGTCATTTCTGCTTCGCATAATCCATGGCGGGACAATGGCATAAAAGTTTTTGGCGGTGATGGCTACAAATTGCCGGATGCAATCGAACTGGAGATTGAAACCGAAATTTTTGCGCTGCTCCAGACGAATGCTGAACCAGGAGCGGACACGAAGATTCAGCCGTCTTTACCGGGTGATGCCAGCTTGCGGCAGGACTACCTCAACTGGATGGCCCAAGCGCTGCCGGGCGCTGAGCGGCTGCGCATTGTGGTGGATTGCGCCAACGGTGCCGCAAGCACGGTTGCCCCGGACATCTTTAAACGCTCTGGAGCGCAGGTGGAGTTCACGCACCGCGTGCCCGATGGACGCAACATCAATGAAAATTGCGGCGCGCTGCATCCGGAGATTGTGGCGCGAGAGGTGATTTCCAGAACAGCCGATCTCGGCATCTGCTTTGATGGTGATGCTGACCGCGCACTTTTTTCTGACAACAATGGCCACGTGGTAAATGGTGATGCGGTCATGCTTCTGCTGGCTCGCGAACTGCAACGCCGCGGTGAACTGGCGAATGATACGGTGGTGGCCACTACCATGTCGAACATGGGATTGGAAATTGCGCTGCGGGCATCTTCCATCAAAATGCTGCGCGCCCCGGTGGGCGATAAATATGTTCTGGAAGAAATGCGCAAGACCGGCGCGGTGCTGGGCGGCGAGCAATCCGGCCACATTATTCTTTCCAGCGAAGCCACGACCGGTGATGGTTTGCTGACAGCCATGCGCGTTCTGGCGATTGTGGCGGCCAGCGGACAATCTTTGGCGCAGTTAGTTGCAGACCTGAAAGTATTTCCGCAGACCATCAAGAATGTCCGCGTGAAAGAGAAGCGGCCGATGGAGCAGATGCCAGAGGTGATGGCGGCTATCCAGAAAGCAGAGCAACAGCTCAACGGTAATGGGCGCGTGAACGTGCGTTATTCCGGGACGGAAGCACTGGCGCGCGTGATGGTGGAAGCCGAGAGTGAAGAGAGAGTGCAGCGGCTGGCTGATGAGATTGCAGTGGCCTTACAAACGGCGATTGGAAGTGATACTGGCTCAGGCCATTCGTGATTTTATTTGAGCGAAACATGCTACTCGTAGCTTGAATCTATGTTCTCCCTGTGCCAAACTCCGTTATGGTGCCATCTACCTTAAAAATCTGGCTGAAGCGCGCCGCCATTGCGCTGGCGGTGGTGGTGCTTGCTATTATTTTCCTTCCCTTGCTGGCGCAACTCCTCGGGCTAACCTTCGCGCTGTCTTTTGGTGTAGTCGAACTGATTGGCATGGCAGTTTTCTTTGTAGGCATGCCGCTTTTTGCGTGGGTGATGGTGGAGGCGGGCTATCGGGTCTTTATAAAACCTTCGTGGCGCGTCTGGCATATACGCAGAATTCGCAATCGCCGTCTTCTGAGAGAAGCAGCTGTTCGCAATGATTTTGTGAACTAAATTTTTACTCCACGTCGCGCCAGTTCAAGCCTACGCCTAACTCCACCAGCAGCGGGACGCTCAGGGTATGCACGCTCTCCATCTTCTCGCGCACAAATTCGCGCATCAGGTCGATCTCATTTTCGGGCACTTCGAACAGCAATTCGTCGTGCACCTGGAGCAGCATGCGCGATTTCAGTTTGCGCTCGCGCAGATTGGCGTCAATCTGGATCATGGCCAGCTTAATGAGATCAGCAGCTGTGCCTTGCAGGGGCGTGTTCACGGCGGTGCGCTCGGCAAAGCCGCGCATGTTGGCGTTTTTGCTGTTGATGTCCGGGATGGGGCGAGTGCGTCCGAAAAGAGTCTTTACGCTCTGGTCGCGACGCGTCTCTTCCCATATGCGTTCAATAAAACGGCGCACACCGGCATACTTTTCAAAATAAGCGTCAATGAATTTTTTGGCTTCACGCTGTTCAATGCCGAGTTGCTGTGACAATCCAAAAGGTGAAAGGCCATAGACAATGCCAAAGTTTACTGCCTTGGCGCGGCGGCGGTGCTCGGCGTCCAGCAGCATGGGCGGCACGCCGAAGACCTGCGAGGCGGTGAGCGAGTGTATGTCATCGCCACGGCGGAAGGCCTCCGTCAGCAAAGGATCTTCAGAGAAGTGCGCGAGCAGGCGCAACTCAATCTGCGAATAGTCAGCAGAGAGTAGAACATGTCCGGGTTCAGCGATGAAAGCCGCCCGAATCTCGCGGCCCAGCTCAGTGCGAATAGGAATATTTTGCAGGTTCGGATTGGTGGATAAGAGGCGGCCGGTGGTGGTGCCGGTCTGATTGAAGGTGGTGTGCACGCGGCCGGTGCGTGGGTCGATCAACAAGGGCAGCGAGTCAACGTATGTACTCTTGAGCTTGGAGAGCTGACGGTAGTCGAGTACCAGGCGCGGCACTTCGTGCGATTCTGAAAGCGACTCCAGCACATCGACGGCGGTGGAGATCATCTTACCTTTGCCGTATTTCACCGGCTTGGGCAAATTGAGCTGGTTGAAAAGCACGTCGCCCAGTTGCTTGGGAGAGTTGATGTTGAAGGTGGTGCCGGCTTTCTCGTGAATCTCAGCGGCCTTGATGGAGCATTGTTTTTCTAAATCAACGGAGAGTGTGTCGAGCATCTGGCGGTCAATCTTTACGCCAGCCTGTTCCATCCGGACCAGCACGGGCACCAGCGGCAGGTCGATCTGCTCATAGAGCGGCATCTGTCCAGCGGCTTCCACTTCATTGCGCAAAGCGGGAGCCATGCGCCCAGTGAGGTCAGCGGCTTCAGCGACGGAGCCGGAAAGACTCAGATTGAAGCTGCGCACGGCAATCTCTGGCAGCGAATGATTCGTGTACGTGGGATTGATGATGTAGGAGTAGAGCATGGGCTCGTCGCGGACGCCGGCCAGTTCCACGCCGTGCGCTTCCAGTTGACGAAGAGCGGTTTTGTAATCGTGGATGGACTTGGGAATTTGGGCGTCACTCAGAAGAGCTTTGAGTTCGATGGAAATTTTGTCGTCGTTTAAAACAGCGCTGAAGGCCTTGCCTTGTCCGGCAGAGAGTGCCAGCTTCAGCGGGCCGAGCGCATTGGGATCATTCTGCGCGACTGGTGCAGGAGCAGCCGCGAACAGATCACCGGATTGCTGAATGGCTTCTGCTGGCTCATCGTTTTCTTCGCCCTCTATTGCCGGAGCAGCAGTAAATTCAAAGGCGATGGCCAATGGAGTCTTGGATTTGGTTAGCGCCTTGAGATCTTTTTCTGAGGTCAGCTCACGATAGTCCGTCTCGTGGACTTCCATCACAGGCGCGAGTTCTTTGAGCAGCGTGGTGAATTCGAGTTCGCTGAAGAGTGAGCGCAGTGCGTCTGTGTCCGGTTCGCCGGCGATCATCTTTTCCAGATCAAGTTCAATCTCCACATTCTGATCAATGGTGACGAGCTGCTTGCTCCAGAGGATCGTATCTTTGTTATTCAGCATGGACTCGCGGTAGGTCTTGCGCTCGATTTCCGCGGCGTGTTCCAGCGCGTTATCCAGGTTGCCAAAGCGCTTGATGATCTCGACGGAGCCTTTGTCTCCTATGCCGGGCGCGCCGGGAATATTGTCAATGGAGTCACCGCGCAGGGCCATCACGTCAATCACCTGCTCGGGACGCACGCCCAGAATTTCTTCCACCTTGGCGGCATCGCAGATCAGATTATCTTTCGGCGGATTGAGCACGAAGATTTTGTCATTTACCAGCTGGAGCATGTCCTTGTCACTGGAGACGACGAAGACGTTGTACGACTGCTCAGCGGCTTTGCGGCTGAGAGTGCCGAGTACGTCGTCGGCTTCAAAGCCTTTCGATTCCAGAATCGGAATGCGGTAGGCCTCAAGCGCGCGCCGAATATACGGCACCTGCTGGACGAGATCATGCGGCATTTCCTTGCGCTGCGCCTTGTAGCCCAGGTATTCCACGTCTTTGAAGGTTTGCGTTTTGATATCGAATTTGCGGACGGAGGTGACGGCCTTAGCTTGCTCGTCGCGAAACGTGGGGCCGGCAACGTCAAAGACTGCGGCCAGATATTCCGGATTGAAGTCCGCACGCAGCTTGCGCAGCATGTTTACAAAAACATAAGTGGCGGCGGTGGGCACACCCTTTTTGGTGGACATGGGTCGCTGGCGCGCCATGGCGTGATAGGCGCGAAAGATAAAAGACATGGTGTCCATGAGAAAGACACGGCCTTTTTGCGTGGGTGAGGTTTCAGTCGGCAAGGGATTAGTGGACAAGA
>DASZMF010000783.1:0-3014 GCA_035552035.1 Candidatus Angelobacter sp. | reverse complement strand
TGGCCCACTGATGTTCGACTCCTTTGCGGGAATCCTGCGGTCTCGGCCCAAAGGCTCTTTGCCTAAAGGCTGCCGGGTAAACGACTCTCTCACCGAGGTTGTTTTGGGCGGAGGAATGGATTCGCTGACTGGATCATTGCGGAAAATTGTCGGCTCGCCTCTGCGCGGCAAGGCGATGAGAACATCGTCTGAGCGTTTTGGCGGTTCAGCAATGAGTGTTGCTCCCGTACTTCGGGAGTCAGGGGTTGGCAGCTGGGCATTGGCAATAGCGGCTGCACGCGGGCCGTCACCGCTGGCGCGACGCTCCTGCATACGGCGCTCAACCCGGGTGCCGCACATGCCGCAAAACTTGAGGCCAGCGTCATTTACGTGGTTGCACGATGAGCATTTCAGGCTGATGCCACTTGTGTTGACGCGCCGGTCCGTTTGCCGCCGCTCCAGCCGCACGCCGCACATGCCACAGAATTTATGTTCCTGGTGGTTTTCAGTACCGCAGAAGGTACAAAGCATGAGGTACTTAACTCCTTTGGCTCCACTGTCTGGCACACTTCTCCTGAAAACAGCAGCTCCGCTGTGTATTAGGATGATGCTTGCTGCTGAATAGCTGTAAGACGATTTTCCCTTAGAGAAATTATTTTCATAAGGTCGATTTTGGGCCTTAGTACTAGAGGGAAATCAATTTATACGCGCCGAATTGGTACTGGCACGATTCGGCTAACCTTAGTTTTTGAGTGAGCATTATTTTGAGCATTCTTTAAAGACGGCTGTGAAAGAGCCGTGGTTTTAGCTCTGCTGAACGCAGCGCGAGATGAACGTAGCACGATAATCAAAGATGGCATTCACACAAGAGATCGCTCAAGGCGCAAAGCTGGCTGCCACTGATGCTGGCTTTGATCTAGCCGGAATTGCGCCTGTCCGCACGGAAGACCTGCCAGAGCTGAGCGCTTTTGTGGAATGGGTGGACGCAGGCCGCGCCGGTGAGATGAAATATCTGGAAACGCGGACTGAAGCCGGTGAACTGCGGCGCTCAGCGGCAACCAACGCTGCTCCGTGGGTTCGCTCAATGGTGGTCTGCGCTCTAAATTACAGCGCCGACAAACCATACTCAGTTGAGGCCGACGATCCACAGCGCGGATGGATCTCGCGCTATGCATGGGGCACAAAAGATTACCATGACGCTCTGCTGCCGCGTCTCAAACAGGTTGAGGCTGCCATCAAACAACTTGCGAGCGAACGCGGCATGACCGTGGAAACACGCAGCTACGTGGATACCGGTCCGATTCTTGAACGCGTTTACGCTCGGCATGCCGGCATTGGATGGATTGGCAAGAACACCTGCATCATTCATCAAGAAATGGGTTCGTGGCTTTTTCTGGGCGTGATTCTCACGTCGCTGGAACTCCCTGCCGACACCGCTGCCGCCGACCGCTGTGGAAGTTGCACTCGCTGCATTGATGCGTGTCCCACGGATGCCATTGTTGCTCCGGGCAAGCTGGACGCCCGGCTTTGCATTGCGTATCTCACCATTGAAAAGCGCGGCACCGTTCCGGAAGAGCTGCGTTCGCACATGGGACATCAAATCTTTGGCTGCGATATCTGCCAGGATGTTTGCCCATGGAACAACAAAGCCGGCAACGCGCTGCCTACTTCCCTGCCGGAATTTCAGCCGCAGGAGCAGCTTTATCATCCGGACTTGCACTGGCTGGCGCAGTTGGATGAAGACGCATATCGCCGCATATTTCGCGGCTCTCCGGTAAAGCGCACCAAGTATTCCGGACTCATGCGGAATGTGGCCATTGCCATGGGCAATAGCGGAGAGAAGAAATTTCTGGCGGATCTGCAGGAGATGGCTGGCGGGAGTGATCCGGTGGTTGCCGAGCATGCGGCGTGGGCCATAACAAAACTTGAGGATACGTAGCTTCCAAGTAAATCCCGTTGGCACAGACAATATGATAACTTTGCAGGCCATGTCCGTTGAACAGAAAGAGCCGCAACCGTGGAGTTTGCCGCGGGCCCATCCGCGATTTCTTTTGGATTTGCGCCTGGTCGTAAAGACAAAAGAAACGCAGCATGGCCGCACCAAAGAAATTGCTGAAGGCGGCCTGGGTGCAACGATTCCCGGCGAGATTGCGCTTGGCGAAATTGTTGAACTGGAGTTGCAACTCAGCGGAACAGCTGAGCCGCTCAAACTGAAAGCTGAAGTCCGGTATCGCCGAGGCTTTCAATATGGCTTCATGTTTCTGCAAGCCACTGAACAGCAAAGAGAGTTGATCCTCCGAACCACGCATGCTCTCCAACCCGCTCCATAGCGGTAAATAATAAAAGTCTTCTGGGATGAGTTGCATCATGCTCTGCACTCTTGGTCGGCCATGATTTGCAGCGCGGCCATTGCAGCTTCAGTGAAAGAGGGTTAGATTACTCGCCATGAGAAAACTCATCACCAGCATCTTCACCGTTTGCCTGGGCCTAAGCTGCCTGACCGCGAACGCTCAGAACGCTTCCCAGCAAGCTACGCCAGCCCCGGCTGCCACGCCCGCCGCAGCGGCTGCTCCAGCAAACACCGCTAAACCGGGTGACGTGGACACAATTGAACATATTCTTGCCGCCACTTATGACGTAATTTCAGGTCCGGCAGGTCCACGTGACTGGGACCGCTTTCGCAGTCTTTTTTACCCTGGCGCTAGATTGATTCCCAGCCGTCGCGATGACAAAGGCGTGATCAGCTTGCGCATGCTTAGCCCTGACGAGTACGCTACCCGCGGCCAGGATATCTTCAGCAAAATGGGTTTCTTTGAAAACACAGTCTCCAACAAGATTGAACAGTGGGACAACATTGCGCATGTGTTCAGCACGTATGAGTCGCGCCATGCCAAGGGGGAAAAGCCTTTTGCCCGCGGCATCAACAGCTTTCAATTATTGAATGACGGCACTCGCTGGTGGGTGGTGACCATCTATTGGGAAGCCGAAGACAAAGACCATCAGCTGCCGGAAAAATATTTGAAATAAGCTGGGAG
>DASZMF010000782.1:0-6640 GCA_035552035.1 Candidatus Angelobacter sp. | reverse complement strand
AGCGCTCGCGTTTGTAATCCCAGAATGTCCCCAGCGGGCCTTCCGGTTGCAGCTTGCGTAGCGCGTCTGTCCAGCCTTGCGCCAGCAAGCGCGCAAACAGTGCGCGGCTTTCCGGCTGAATCAACGCATTGTCATCCAGCGATCGCGTCGGATAAATATCCTGCGGCGTAGGCACAACATTGTAGTCGCCGGCCAGCACCACAGGCGCGCCACTCCGCATCAGCTCCGCAGCATGAGCCAGCAGCCGCTCAAACCATGCCAGCTTATAGTTAAACTTCGGACCAGGCTGCGGATTCCCATTCGGCAGATAGAGTGAAGTAATCAGCACTCCATTCACAGCCGCCTCAATGTAGCGTGCCTGATGGTCGTCAGCGTTGCCGGGCAAGCTGGCGCGCGTGAGAACCGGAGTGCCGTTGCGAGCGAGAATCGCCACGCCGTTCCACGAGCGCTCACCTTGCCAGACAGCTTCGTAGCCCGCCGATCGCAGCGCCGCAGCGGGAAATGCGCCTTGCTCGGCTTTGAGTTCCTGCAGGCTCACAACGTCCGGTTCAGCTCGGCGGAGCCAATCCAGAAGGTTGCCGAGCCGCTTGTTGATGTTGTTGATGTTGAACGTTGCTACTTTCACCCAGGTTCACCCGCCAGTTTCGCGCCGAACAAACTTGCGAAGCCACTATTCCTTACTAACATTCACGTAGTACAAATCCGTAGCAACCGCGAACTCATCTTTCGTGAGCGATGTCGGCATGCTCTGCCACTCAGTTGTCGGCTTGATGAGCTGCCATTTGTCTTTAGTGCCCACGCGTACCGGCATTTGAAAATTCGACTCATCCGCTTTCCATCGATACTGCACAGCACCGTTATCAAACTTCAGCTCCAGCGTGGGAATTGCTGTGTGCCGCAGATACTGATTGAAGATCGGCGTCAGGTTCATGCCGGTCTGCTGGTTGAAATACTGAACAATATCTTCGGTCATGATGTTTTGATATTTGAAGTGCTGGTAAAAATCGTGCAGCAGCTTAAACCAGCGCTTGTCGTCGTTCACAATGCTGCGCAGCGTGTTGATAAAGAGCGCGCCTTTAAAATACTGGTCCTGCGGAGGATCCCCATTCACGCCCCGCGCCGTAATGATCGGCTCTTCACCTTTGACCTTGGTTTTATACGCGTTGGTGTATTTCAGGTAGTCTTCGTGGCCGTACATATATTCCACGTAAAGGCATTCAAGGTAGGTGGTCCAGCCCTCGTGGATCCACATGTCTGAGCTGTCAGCGGCGGTAATGCTGTTGCCAAACCACTCATGCCCGCTCTCATGAATAATGATGAAATCAAATCGCGGACTAATGCCCACGCCGGTCCAGTCGCGGTCAAGATAGCCGTTGGCAAAGTGGTTGCCATACGCCACCGCGCTCTGGTGCTCCATGCCGGCGTAAGGAACCTGCACCAGCTTGTAGCCATCTTTCTTAAACGGATACTCGCCGAAATAATGCTGGAACGCCTCAATCATCCCCCGGGCCTGCGAGAACTGTTTCCTGGCCTTGTCCAGGTCTTCCGGCAGCGCGTAAAAATCCATGGCCAGGCCGCCCAGGTGATCAGAAAAGTGCTGGTAGTTGCCAATGTTCAAAGCCACGTCATAGTTATTAATCGGATAGTGCACCAGCCAGTCCCAGCGCGTGTAGCCATCGCCCAGGTCGGTCTTGCCCATAAACTTTCCGTTGGAAACATCCACCAGGTCGTTCGGGATAGCCACGCTGATCTCCATGCTCTCCACTTCGTCGCGCCACTGGTCTTTGTTGGGCCACCACATGCTCGCGCCAATGCCCTCGCACGCGGTGTAAATCCACGGGCGCCCAGCCGGATCAGTGCCAAACGTAAACGCGCCAAACCTGCCCTGGTGCACCGGCGTGCCGGAGTAGTAGAAATCAATCGAGTAGGTGCGGCCGGTCTGCAACGTCTCAGGGAAATCAATAAACACCGCGCCGGAATCGCGCTCATACTTAAGCGTGGATTCGCCCAGCAGAATCTTGTCGATATTCAGCGCGCCGTCCAGGTCAAGCTGTATCCGCGTATCCGGCTTAAGCATCTTGAAGCGGATGGTGTTCTTCCCGCTGACCAATTTCTTTTCCGGATCCACGCGGATATCCAGGTGGTAGTAAAGCAGATCATTGTTAGCGCGATACTGCCCATACGCCCCGCGCAAAATATCAAAGTGCGTCGGCTCATGCGGGCCGCGTGGCCGCTGTGGCGTAGGTGATGGCTGCGGCGCAGGAGTGGGAGAAGCAGTCTGGGCAACTCCCGCCAGCGCGGTTGCCAGAAGAATGATTAGGACGGATGCGGTTTTGTGAATGCCACTTCGACAATGTGCGTTTATCATTGATCCAAAAATCATGCATAAACAATAAATGATTCGGTTCCGATTGATGCACGATGACGAATGAATCGGCAATCCTGCTTTCGGTTTTCAATTGAGGCGAGCACCAATTTGGCGATTTTGGCAATCTTTTGCGCCCCTCTGCCTGCGTCCTTCAGCCCAACACATAAGTGAACCCCTGATTTGAGACAGTGGGAGGAATCATGGGACATCCTCGACGCCACCGGATTCTGCTGCTCATAACTCCGGTAATAGCCCACCCGGCTCACCCGGGCTATCTGGCACATCCGCTCCACACTCAACCTGCCCTGCACTGGCATCACTTCCCGGACCTGGATGCCTTCGCGCCACCGCTTTGATTGCCCTGGCGTCGCTCCTCGATTTTGTGCAACACACCGCGTAAAAAAACCCACTTCCAGCACCTTGAGGAAAATCATAGCATTGCCGGGAAGAAACCACGCCGACTTTGAGTTACACAAATTCAGCGCTTATCTTTGTCCGCCCTCACTCAACCTTGCCAGCAGTCTTACTTCACCCACATTCTGGTCCACCAGCAATTCTCCATCGCGGAAAACCGGCCTCAATTTATCTTCAGGATCATCCACGCCCCGCCGCACACGCGCCGTGCTCCAGTGCCCATTCTTTAAATAAAGTCCCAGCCGCCCGCGCTTTGACGCCTTGTCATGCCCCTCCACCGGATCCTTAAATACATCGCGGTCTTCCCCGTTCACCGTAACGTTGGAGCACTTAAAAGCAAACTGCTGCGTGTCGCGATTCAGCTGTTGCAGCAGCGCGCCGCCCATGCCAAACGTAATATTGTCGGCGGACCAGCCTGCGCGATTCATCGCCGTCAGCGTGTCCTGGATCGTCCAATAGTTCACGCCATCGCCCTGGATCACCCGTATCTTTGGGTTCAACACACGATAGCCCTTGGCATTCGTCTCATAGCCAAACTTGCTGCCCAGAATCTCCAGCACCTTCAGCACCACCTCGCGCGGCTTCCCCGAATCCGGACGCACCACCAGCGTCCCCGCCCGCTGTTCAACTTTCTCGCGCAGCAGCGTGCCCCACAACCTCTCGCAAGCTTCATACACATTGTAAGAATCGCTCACCACCGCCACCAGCCCCTCGGGAAATTGCGTGAGCATATTTTCGTAGGCCTGATCTTCATTCTCCCGGCCCCATGCCGTGATCGTCGAATGCTCCGCCGCCGGAATGCTGAAGCCCTCCATCTCTTGCGACTGATAATAATGTTGCAGCAAGCGCACGCCGGCCACCGTATCTGTGCCTTTAAAGTTGATCAAATGCGCCGCCGCGCCGATTCCCGCCGTCTCTTCGCTCGAGACACCGCGGTAACCAAAATCATGCAGCTTAAAATCAATCAGCGCCGGATCGCCCGACCGCTGCAGCGCTCCCAGCACCACCTTGCGTATCGCGCTGGAAAGCGTGGCCACCGTAATCGGATACCAGACTTTGAGCAGCATCGTCTCCAGATAATTCGTGAGCCAGTAACACTGCGGATCAGTGTTCTCAATCGTCATCAGCACATTCTGCACGTCCACGGAATTGCCTTCCGCCACCGCCTTGATCACCACCGGCAACCGGCCGCCATGCTTGCGCACCACATGCATCCAGCCTTCAAAATTGAACATGCCCGGCGCAATATGTTTATCTACAAATGCGCGCGCCTCCAGCACATCTTCTTCGTTCACCACCGTGCCGCATAAATAATTGAGCAGGTAATATTGCAGGCCAAAAAACAGCGTCTGCGGAAACATGCCGCCGCGCGACTCCAGGTAGCTGTAAACATACTCCGTCCCTGGCGGATACTGTTTCCAGTGCGTGAACTTATAACTGTCAGTTTGTAAAACCAGATTTTGCGGGATCACGTTGCGTTGCGCTGTTTTAAGCATGTGCTTGCATCGTCTCATGCAGGGCAAGTATTAGGCAATGTTGCGCGACAAGCAAAACCTTTGAAACACAGAGGAACAGAGGCAGCAGAGGAATGGAAAAGTAATTGTGGTTGGTAATCACTTCGTTTTAAATAGCTCTTTAGACAATATCCAACTTTCAAATTCCTCCGCTTACTCCTTTCCTCTGTGTTTCAAGGTTTTGCTTTGTCGAGCAAATAGTCTAACGATAACTAATCCACCGGCAAAGCCAGCGGCTCGCTCATCCCAACGCCGCGCGGCACGGGCGCCGTGTCAGCCGTGCGCACCAGCCACCAGCTAGCCACCGCAGAAATAAGCGCAATGGCCGCAGCAGTCAGAAACACCGTGTGGTAGCCCGCGCCAAAGCTGGTCAACGCAATCTCTTTGATTCCATCTTTCACTGCAGCCATGCCGGACAGATTGCCCGCCACCACGCGCTGCGTAATCGCCCTGAGATCCATATCAGAAACGCCAGGAAGTAGAGCACTCAGCGTGTGCTCCACTTTCAAAAACAAAACCGCACCCAGCGCGGCGAAGCCAACAACAATCCCGGTAAAGCGGACCGTGCCACCCACGCCCGCTGCCATGCCTCCACGCTCCGGCGGGATCACCGTCATGCTTACCTTAGCCGTCTCGCCATTCAGTATGCCCGCGCCAATCCCGGCGATGAGCATTCCTGCGAGCATTGCTGAATATTGAAATGCCGTCGCCACCAGCCCAATCCAAAGCATGCCAATACCCACAAGCCCCAGGCCAAAACTGAGCAGCGCCCGGCCAGATACGCGATGCGTCATATAGCGCGCAACAAACCTCGGCACCACAAAAAGTGGCACGGCCATGGGAAGCATGCGCAGTCCGCTCTGCTGCGGCGCAAGCCCCAGCCCACCCTGAAAATACAGTGGCAGATACGTCAGCATGGTCAGCAGCGAGGCAGCATACGCCAGCCCGGCAAGATTCGCGCCAATATACGTTGGCCGCAGGAAGAAACTCAGGTCCAGCATGGGACGCGGCTGCTTCATCTCAATCACCAGGAATGCGCCAAACAAAAGCGCAGAAGCAGCAAACTCAGCCATCACCTCTGAGCTTCCCCATCCTTTATGGTTCCCGGAAATGAGCGCCAAAGTCACAAGAAACAGCGCGCTGGCAAATGAGAGAAATCCCGGCACGTCTACTTTGGTTGCGTCCGGATCGCGCGAATCGCTCACGGCATACAGCGTCAGGCCAATCATCACCGCGCCGACCGGAATATTAATGTAGAAAGCCCACTCCCATCCCAGCGTCTGCGTAATAATGCCGCCGGCCACCGGCCCCAGCGTAATGGCCACGCCAATGACCGAACCCCAAAATGCAAAGGCCCGCGCACGCTCTGCCCCGCGAAATTCATGCGACAGTGTCGCCAGCGCCGCGCTCAACAGCAGCGCCGCACCCACTCCCTGCAAGGCGCGAGCATAATTCAACACATTGATGCTCGTCGCCGCTCCGCATATAAAGGACGCAGTAGTAAAAAGCGCCAGTCCGCTCAACAAAACATTCTTGCGCCCATAGCGGTCAGCCAGCGTGCCTGCCGGCAGCACCAGCGAAGCAAACATCAGCGTGTAAGCGCTTATCACCCACTCAATGGCCGCGAAATCCGCCTTCAGCGAATGCGCAATCGATGGCAATGAAACCGCCACAATATTCATGTCCAGGCTAAGCATGAACGATGGAATGGAAACGCAAAGCAGGATCAGCAGCTTCCCATGCTTCTCTGCGTTCGGCCGGTTTGTGGCGATGGCACTCAATTCAGTTCACCTAAATCAATCTCTCCCGCCAATTGCAGCAGTGCGCGCAGCGCGACGGCCTGCTTCTTGCCAACCGATTGCGAAAACTGTTCCTGCGCCTTGCTCCATTTGCCGAATGCAACAGTAAATCTCTTCTCTCCCAGCCCAGTCACATGCACCAGCCGCGCGCGCCGGTCAGCCGGATCAACCTTCAAGGCGATCAGGCCATCACGCTCTAGCGGTTTTAAAGTATGCGTAAGTGCCGTGCGGTCCATCACAAGGGCTTCAGCCAGTTCGCTCACCGTGGGCGCCGTTTTCCCGTGCCGGCGTATTTCAGCCAGTATCGAGTATTGCCCGCTGGTCAATCCGGTGCCGGTTAAATACCGGTCATACATCAGGCTCACGCGTCTCGCCGCGCGCCTGAGAGCAGAGCAATTGCATCTTCCCTTATTTGTTTCCGTGAATGCTTGCGCCATCTTGATTCTCTATCGTTGCATCATCACAATACATGCATATGCACCTATTTGTCAAAATAACGACTGCAAATAGACGCCTTGCAAACTTACGCAAAAGCGGTCCACAAA
>DASZMF010000781.1:0-9269 GCA_035552035.1 Candidatus Angelobacter sp. | reverse complement strand
ATTGATTCGCGCCATCGGCATGGTGAAATACGCGGCCGCGCAGGCCAACAAGGAACTGGCCCTGGTTGACGACAAGCGCGCCGACGCCATCATGCAGGCGGCCCAGGAAGTAATCGACGGCAAATGGGACCCCTCTTTCGTCGTGGACGTATTTCAGGCTGGCGCCGGCGTAAGCTTCCATATGAATTCCAACGAGGTCATTGGCAACCGCGCCACGGAATTAATGGGCGGCAAGCTCGGCGAATACGCAGTCCATCCCAACGACCACGTAAACTACGGCCAATCGACCAATGACGTTTTCCCCACCGCCATGCGCGTTGCCACTTTGCTGGAGCTGGAAAAACTTTATCCCGTATTGGACGCGCTGGCCGCTGCCTTTGAAGCCAAGGGCAAAGAGTTCCACAGCATCATGAAATCCGGCCGTACCCACATGCAGGACGCAGTGCCGATTCGTCTCGGCCAGGAATTCGCCGCCTATGGCGTTGCCATCCGCAAAGCCATTGACGATATCCGCCACGCCGGCGATTCCCTGCGTGAACTCGGCCTCGGAGGCTCTGCCGTGGGCACAGGCATCAACACGCATCCTGATTATCGCGCCAAAGCCGTGGCCAACCTGGCAAAAATCTCCGGACAAAAACTTCTTCCCGCCGCCGACATGCGCTGGGCCATGCAATCCAACTCCTGCATGGCGCAAGTGTCTTCATCGCTGCGCAATCTGGCGCTCGAAATCATCCGCATCTCCAACGATCTGCGCCTGATCTCTTCCGGCCCCAACACCGGCTTCGCCGAAGTAAATCTCCCCGGACTGCAACCCGGCTCTTCCATCATGCCCGGCAAAATCAATCCCGTGATGCCAGAACTGGCAGCCATGGTTTCATTTCAGGTCGTAGGCAATGACACAGCCGTTGCCCTGGCCGTGCAAGCCGGACAGCTCGAATTAAACGTGATGATGCCCACCATGTCTCACAACGTACTCCAATCCATCACCATCCTCACCAACATGCTGCGCGTCTTCACCGAGAAATGCATCAACGGCCTCACTGCCAATGAAAAACGCAACGCCTTCTACGCGCAAAGCACCGTATCGCTGGCCACTGCGCTGAATCCCTATATCGGCTACGCCAAAGCCGCGGATATTGTGAAGGAATCAATCACCACAGGCCGCTCCATCATCGACATCGCCCGCGACAAGAATCTGCTCAGCGAAAAAGAAATTGCCGAAATTCTCGATCCCGTCAGCATGACCGAACCACAGTATCCCAAGGAGTCAGCAAAAAATCGGGATGATATTACGGGGAAGAAGTAGCGCTTTTTTCTGCAATCCCGAGCGCTAGCGAGGGAGCCCTATCGCTACATAAAAATTCAAGGCCAACGAAAATCCGATGCTGACTCGTCACAAGTTAGCATCGGATTCTAAAAATGAATTGTGTCTAAAGGAATCCCTCGCTACGCTTCGGGATTACAGATAAAACCTAACACGCCCACCTTAACAGCGTCGCACCCACGGTAAATCCAGCGCCCACTGAAGCAATCAACACCAGGTCGCCTTTCTTCAGGCGTCCCTGCTGGCGCGCGCTTTCCAGTGCCAGCGGAATCGTGCCGGCCGTCGTGTTTCCGAACTCATCAATATTAATGATGATGCGATCTTCCTTCATCCCCAGACGCTCTGCCGCCGACATAATGATCCGCCGATTCGCCTGGTGCGGCACAAACAACGCCACGTCATTGCCGGTAAAGCCATTGCGTTTCAGCACCGTTTCAGACGCTTCCGCCATCTTCCGCACGGCGTATTTAAAAACCGCCGCGCCGTCCTGATGGACATAATGCATTTTCTTGTCCACCGTTTCGTGGGTCGTAGGATTGCGGCTGCCGCCTCCGGGCATAAAGAGCGAGCATGCGCCCGATCCGTCAACCTCATGGATAAAGTCGATCAGATAATTGTCGTCTGTGGCCGGTTCAACCACCACGGCGCCAGCGCCATCGCCAAAGATCACGCAGGTCGTGCGGTCTTCATAATTAATGATGGAAGTCATCACGTCCGCGCCAATGGCCAGCACGCGCTTGTGCGCGCCAGACTCAATAAACTTCACCGCCGTCTGCAGCGCATACACAAAGCCTGAACAGGCCGCGGAAATGTCATAGCCCCACGCGCCCGTAGCGCCAATCTTGTCCTGGACAATGCATGCCGTGGCGGGAAAAAGCATGTCCGGCGTAACCGTGCCCAAAAATATGGCTTCCACTTCACTGGCCGGCATGCTGCGCTCTTTCAACGCGTTTTTGGCCGCCTCAATCGCCAGGTCAGACGTGGCCATGCCTTTGTCCACGATATGGCGCTGCCGTATTCCGGTGCGTTCAATAATCCAGTCGTTCGAGGTTTCAACCAGCTTTTCCAGGTCAGCGTTGGTCAAAAGACGCGGTGGGACATAAGTGCCAAGTGCAGAGATTTTCGCGCGTACAAGGTTCGCCAAAAGTTTCTCCAGAGAGTGAAGGTAAACCGTATATTGTATGAAATTTTAGAAACAAGCGGTAGGAGTTAACGAAAGCAGAACTGCTCTTGGCAATCAGCGAAGGATCGCCCCTAACGGTTTCGAAAAGGGCGAGGCCGACTCGCGCGCCGCGCCCGCTGCATCAGGGCTGACGAATCTATTCAGGCAATGTGATCTACAAGCGGTTTGGAGTGGAGCGACAAAGCCCTCGCAATAGCGATTAGCCGCGAGGGCCTCGTGTGCCCGAGCGGATCGACGCAGGAGCATCACGGTCTTGACTAAGTGATAAATCTATAAGCGGTTTGGAGCGAAGCGACAAAGCCTTCGCAATAGCGATTAGCCGCGAGGGCCTCGTGTGCCCGAGCGGGTCGACGCAGGAGCATCACGGTCTTGACTAAGAGATAAATCTATAAGCGGTTTGGAGCGAAGCGACAAAAAAAATGAAGCACCGGGCACCCCGCTGCACACGCACTAGCCCGTTACCGTTGCTTCCTTCCGGACCTGGCGGGATTGGCGGGATTGCGTCGCGCGGGACCCGGCAGAAATTATTCTAACACTATTTGCTGGTTTCACTTTTCCCTGGGTCCTCTCTTCCATGGTCTATCTCTTCCTTGGGTTCTCTCTTCCTTGGGTTCTCTCTTCCCTGGTCCCGCTCAATGGTTACGTTCGGTCATCGCCGCGAGGATTGCGCTTTAATCCCAGCCCAAATTCAGGGACAATAAAGCTGATGTCCTCCAGCAGTGTGAATTTTGCGGCCGCCAAGGCCGCTCCCGGTATGGGGAGCGCAGAGCGTTTCTTTCAGTGGTCGCTCTATATTCTGCTGGTGGTGGGATTCACTGCCCTCATGGGCACCAACAAGCTGGACTTCCCAGCCATGTTCCTGGTGATACTGGCGCTCCTGCTGCGCGGCTATCTCCTGCTGATGCGCAGGAATATTTCCATCTCTGAGCGCTGGACCACCATGCTCACGGTGCTCTACTTCGCGTTTTACGCCGCGGACTATTTTTATTTCTCGCAGAGCTTTATCAGCGCCACCGTGCACATGGTGCTGTTCAGCATGGTCATCAAGATTTTTTCCGTGCGTCGTGATCGCGATCTCATGTATCTGGCCATCCTCTCGTTTCTCATGTTGCTGGCCGCCGCGGTCCTCACCGTTGACACGCTGTTCCTTCTCATCTTCTCGCTCTTTATTCTGGTGGCCATCGCCACTTTCATCAGCATGGAGATGCGGCGCTCTGAGCAGGAAACGCTGGCCGCCGGCGTCTCTGAACGAGAGGATGTCAGGTTTCACAGTTCGCTGGCGGGTATCTCCGCCATGCTGGGTTTGCTTACCCTCGCAGGCGGCGCGCTGATTTTCTTCATCCTGCCGCGCATCAGCAGCAGCGGATACCTGCGCAACCTTGGCGTACAAAGTTCCCTGGTCAGCGGCTTCAGCCCTGAAGTAAACCTGGGTGGCATTGGCCAGATTCAGCAATCCAGCAACGTGGTAATGCACATACAGGTGCAATACGGAAAGCTGCCCAAGGATCCAAAATGGCGCGGTATTACCCTGGCCAACTTTGACGGCCGGCACTGGTGGAACAACGCTGATACTCCCACCTTGCATGGCCTGAATAACGTGCCGCTGGACCTTACGCGTATCGGCAATTTTTCGTTTTATGCTGATTCACGCCTGGCGCCGCCCTTGCAGACGCTCTCTTACCGCGTGGTCATGGAGCCCACGGGACTGAATCTGTTTTTCCTGGCTCCCGTGCCGCTCAAGATTAATGGCGACTATCGAATTCTGGAGATCAAGTCAGACGGCTCTGTTTTCAACGGCCGTCCTAACGAAGGCATTTTTACCGCCGGCGACAATGAAAGCTCACAGACCGTAGGCGTCTACTCCGCTGAGGCTGATACGCGCAATCCTGAGCCGCTGGTGCTCGACTCCAATTCCACCAACTATCCGCCGCGCATCGCCAATCTTTATCTGCAGATGCCCACGCTTGATCCGCGCATTGCCCGGCTGGCCCGCCAGGTAACCGCAACGTCCACCTCAAATTACAAAAGCGCGAAGGCCATTGAGCACTACCTGCAAACCAATTTCGGATACACGCTGGAACTCCCCGGGATGCGTGAGCCTGATCCGCTGGCCCGCTTCCTTTTTGAGCGCAAGAAAGGCCACTGCGAATATTTTGCTTCGTCCATGACCATGATGCTGCGGACTCTCGGTATTCCATCGCGCGTGGTCAATGGATTCCGCGGCGGCGAATACAACGATCTGACCAGTAGTTATATCGTCCGTGAAAAAGATGCGCACTCCTGGGTGGAAGCATATTTCCCGGAATATGGCTGGGTCACGTTCGATCCCACGCCCGCCGGAGCCTCTGAAGCAACGTCAACCGGCTGGTCCCGCCTGGGCTTATACATGGACGCAGCCAGTCAGGTATGGCGCGAGTGGATTGTGAACTATGATTTCACTCATCAGGTCAGGTTGCGCACCGAACTGAGCACCAAGACCGGCAACGTTCAATCCAGCTTCCGGCTCTGGCTCCTGCAGCAGTATCTTGGCGTAGTAAAAACAATGAGTGATGCGCAGCGGCGCCTGGAAAAACTATCGCCCACTCAAATGACCATCAGCTGCATTTTGCTGGGGCTGTTTCTTACACTGCCTTTTACGCCTATGGCATGGCGCAAATTCCAGAAGACGCGCACTCTCAGAAATCCGCAACGCGCGCCGCGCACCTCGGCCAGCTTCTGGTATATGCGGATGTTGAAAATCATGGCCCGCCGCGGCGTGACCAAGGAATCTTTCCAGACTCCGGAAGAGTTTGTCTCTTCCATTCCCGACCCCAAAATGCGTCACGATATTGAACTTTTCACTGAACACTACGAGCGCGCCCGCTTTGATGAGTCCGTGGAAGACGCACAGCGCCTGCCGGAACTCTACGAAGAAATCGCCGGGAAAAAATAGGCGTCTCTTTGCAGCTTTGATCTTCTTTCTTGTCGATCGTCCGCCTGTCGATCTCTGCCTGCTGCCTGTCTTCCTGATGATTTTCTTTCCTGACTACAGCACCTCTGCTTATTCCGCTCGTCTGCGTTTCAAGATTTTTCTTGAATCGCACAGTATGTAACTGCGCAAGCTCGGCCTGCATCCAAAAAGCTATAATCCCGCCGGGACGGGAACATGCTGCAACGTGCGCAAAAGACCGCAGAATGGCTGCTTGGGCCGCAGGCTACGGCTGAAGGCCCACGAACGCACCTGCTGCCGCGCTGGATATTTCTTCGCGCACTTGGCCTGATTTATTTCTCGGCTTTTTACTCGCTCATCTTTCAGATCAAAGGTCTGATTGGCCCCACGGGTATTCTTCCCGCCAGAGAATATCTGGCCGACGTAACGAATTATTATTCCGGCCCGCAGCGTTTCTGGTTTGCGCCCACCCTGCTTTGGTTTGGCTCTAGCAATCACGCGCTCATGCTGGTCTGCTGGCTCGGCCTGTTTGCCTCAGTGGCCGTGATCTTGAACCTGTGGGCGCGCGGCTCGCTGGCCATCTGCTTTGCCTGCTTCCTCTCGTTTGTCGCAGCCGCGCAGGATTTCTCCGGCTACCAGTCAGACGGCATGTTACTGGAAGCCGGATTCATCTCGCTGTTCTTCGCGCCCGCCGGTCTTCTGCCCGGCCTGGGAGTGGCGCATGCGCCGTCACGCTTCAGCTTGTTTCTGCTGCGGTGGGAGTGGTTCCGCATCTACTTTGAATCCGGCGTGGTCAAACTTGCCAGCGGCGACTATTCCTGGCGACACCTGACCGCCATGGATGACTACTACCAGAACGGCCCACTGCCCACCTGGATCGGCTGGTACGTTCAGCAGCTGCCGCACTGGTTCCACGCCGCCACCGCGTTTATAACCCTGGCTGCCGAACTTGGCCTCGTCTGGATGCTCTTTCTCCCCCGCCGCTTCCGTATCGCCTGCTTCTGCATCCTTACGCCATTTCAGCTCGGCATCATCCTCACGGCAAATTACACCTTTTTAAACTACCTCGTCCTCATGCTGGGTTTCCTGCTTCTGGATGACGGATTTGTACGTTTCGTGCTGCCACAGCGCTGGAAAAAACAGGAAATCGCAACTAGTCTAACTGAGACGACCAATCTGGATCAGCCTTCTCTGCCTGCAGTTCCATGGCTTCGCCCCGTCTGGCGCGGTATTGCCGCCATTTATCTAAGCTGGATCTTATACGCCACCACGGCTCTGCTCTTCGCCATGCTTCCACACGCGCCGCGTCTCCCGCTGGCTCCAGCGCGCGCCCTGGAGCCATTCCGCATTGCCAACGAATATGGCCTGTTCGCCAGCATGACCCACGCGCGCTATGAAATTGAATATCAGGGATCAGCCGACGGCCAGACCTGGACAGCCTATCCCTTCCGCTACAAACCCCAAGACGTTCATCAGGCTCCGGGCATTTACGCGCCCTACCAGCCTCGCTTTGAATGGGACCTCTGGTTCGCCTCGCTGAGCAACTGGCGCAGTTATCCGTTTGTGGTCCAGACAGAAGAGCGCTTGATACGCAACGATCCTGACGTGCTCGCGCTCTTTGCCAGCAATCCCTTTGTGGGAACGCCGCCCAAGCAGGTGCGCGCCGTGATGTGGCAATACTGGTTTACTAACCGCGCCACGAAACACAAAGACGGAACCTGGTGGCGACGCGAATTCCTGGGTGTTTATGCGCCAACGCTGGAAAGAACGCCAGAGGGCAAAGTTGTGATGAGTTCACAATGAAGTACCATTCTGAGGTAATAAAAAATATCGCCGCTGATCTACGCCGATAAGCCCCGATCAGCGGCCATCAGCGTAAATCTGCGGCGAAACGTTTTGTTCTTCAGAAAAACTATTTCGTAATCACACCACACGCAATGCGGTCGCCAGCAGTAGGCGGATCGCTCTTCTGGTCATCAGCTTTCGCATGAATCACGATTGCAGTTCCGCTGCCGGTGAAAATGGAATGCGGATCATCGCCCATGGTCACGCCCGGAGCCACAAAGCTGGTCTTAGCTTTGCCGTTGGCATCCACGTTGAAGTCTGGCGCGTCTCCGGCATGCGGCCCGTCAGGATTCTGCAGGCCATGCTTTTTATTATCAGGATTCAAGTGTCCGCCGGCTGATTTGAAATCAGGGCCATCGCACTTGGGCGTCTGGTGAATATGAATAGCGTGCTCGCCCGGCGGCAGATTTTTCAGGTCCAGTTTAACGTTCACGCCCTGAGCGGCAGGTGTAAGAGTTGCTGTGCCAACGCTCTTGCCCTGGCCATCCTGCAGGTTCACGACTTTGGAAGGAGCTTTGTCTTTGCCCCAGGCGGCGCTCACAATGAGCAACAGCGCAATAGCCATAAAGGCCGGTTTTACCACGGATGTCCTTGCTTTTTGGTGGTTTGTCATATGTCTCCTCAATAAGGCAGATTGTACCCGTTTGTGCCTCCGCGGCGCTGCCCCAGCCGCAAAAACACTGCTCATTTCGATGCTACAATAGAGAGATAGCATGCCAGTAGATAACCCCATAGTAGCGCCTGAGCAGGAGAAATCCTCACCCCGGCAAGGCCCTTTGAAAGTTGGCTTTGTAAGCCTGGGCTGCCCCAAAAACCTCGTGGACAGCGAGGTAATGATGGGCCTGCTCCAGACCGGTGGCGCGCAAATTACTACCCGTGCCGAAGACGCTGATGTGATTGTGGTGAACACCTGCTCATTCATTGACTCAGCCAAGCAGGAGTCGGTGAACACCATTCTGGAAATGGCGCAGCACAAGATCAGCGGCAAGGCGCAGAAGTTGATCGTCGCCGGCTGCCTGGTCGAACGCTATCGCACGGAGATCCAGAAGAATATTCCCGAAGTCGATGCCGTGGTCGGCACCGGCGAACTCGACGAAATTCTGGCTGCCGCAGGAATCCACGCAGGCGGCGCTCCTGCGGAAAATTCGCCATTCGTTATTCTGAACCACTCATCCAATAGCCAGTCTCTGAAGTCCGGCATGCCGGCGCGAGCAGAGGGCGTGGCTCGCGAGCAAAGCGGACGCTTCTCCCGCGCGGACTGGGACGGCGCCATCGCCGATCTGCCAAACTATTTATACGACGAGAACACGCCGCGCGTGCTGGCCACACCCAAGGCCTCTGCGTATATAAAGATCGCCGAGGGCTGTGACCATCCTTGCGGCTTCTGCATTATTCCGCAGCTGCGCGGCAAGTTTCGTTCGCGCCATTTTGAGTCCGTAATTGCTGAAGCTGAGCGCCTGGCCGCCGGCGGTGTGCGCGAAATTACCCTCATCGGGCAGGACACTACCTGTTACGGCGAAGACCTTGGCCTCAAAGACGGCCTTGCTCTTCTGCTCGAGCGGTTCGCGCAGATTGAAGATCTCCGCTGGGTGCGTTTCCTCTATGCCTATCCCAACAAGATCACCGGCAAATTGCTGGAAACCATCGCCCGCCATGAAAAGATCTGCTCGTACGTAGATGTCCCGTTGCAGCACGCTTCTGCCTCCGTACTCAAGCGCATGAAGCGCGGCGCCCACGCCGACATTTTTCTGAAGTCCGTAGAAAAGATGCGCCGCACCATTCCCAATCTCACGCTGCGCACCTCGTTCATCGTGGGCTTTCCCGGCGAGACGGAAGATGACTTTGCCGAGCTTTGCAGCTTTGTCCAGGCTGCGCAGTTTGACTGGCTCGGTGTATTCAGCTACTCCGACGAAGACGGCTCACAGGCTTACAACCTGGGCGACAAAGTTCCCACGCGCGAAATTGAACGCCGCCGCAAGAAGCTGATG
>DASZMF010000780.1:0-3126 GCA_035552035.1 Candidatus Angelobacter sp. | reverse complement strand
TGGATCGTTATGACAAGGACAATACCCGCGACTTTGCGCTATGGAAAGCGCCCAAGCCCGGCGAACATTTTTGGGAGACTCCCATCGGGCCGGGACGCCCCGGCTGGCACATTGAGTGTTCCGTAATGTCCATGAAGTACCTGGGCGATAGTTTTGACCTGCATGCCGGCGGTGAAGATCTGACCTTCCCGCACCATGAAAATGAGATCGCACAGTCAGAATCGCTGACGGGAAAGATCTTTTCCCGCCACTGGATGCATGTGCGCTTTCTGCTCGTCGAAGGCGAGAAGATGTCCAAGAGCATCGGCAATTTTTATACCTTGCGGGATCTGCTCGTCAAAGGCCACAAGCCTTCGTCCATCCGCTTTCTGCTGACCTCGGTTCCATATCGCAAGCAGCTGAACTTTACCTTTGCCGGACTGGAGCAGGGCGCAAAGTCAGTGGAGCGCCTCCGCACTTTTGATAAGCGCGTGCGAATGACCCAGCTTCCTGCGGGGAGCAATCCTCTTGCGCAGGAGGCAGCAGCGAAAGCGAAACAGGAAATGCGCGCCGGCATGGAAGATGACCTGAACACAGCGCGCACTTCAGCCGCCATCTTTGACATGGTGCGCGAAGTGAATATATTGGCCGATCGCGGTGAGCTTCGCGAAGGCGATAAAGAGCCCTTGCTGGAAGCCTTGCAGCAGTTCGACGAAATCTTTGCCGTAATCAAAGATGACGACGCAGAAAAAATGAAGGCCGCCATGGAATGGGCCACCGCGCACGGAATCATCAAGGAATCAGATGCCCCGGCAGACGCCATGCCAGACGAAGCGGTAAATCAGTTGATCGAAGAACGCAACGCCGCCAAAAAAGCCCGCGACTTTGCCCGCTCAGACGCCATCCGAAAACAACTCTCTGACGGCGGGATCATAGTAGAAGATACAAAAGAAGGCATTCGCTGGAAGCGAAAATAATGCCGCGCAAATAACGCCCCTAGAATCACACCGCAGATTCTGACAGCGGCAATCGTACCTGGAAACGCGTATCGCCCGGCTGTGAATCCACCTGAATATTGCCTCGGTGCTTGCGTATGATGCGCTGCACTGTATCCAGCCCCAGGCCGGTTCCCTCGCCAACGCCTTTGGTCGTAAAAAATGGTTCAAAGATATGCGGCAGCGTTTTATCTGAAATGCCGGGGCCGTTGTCGCCAATCTCCACCACCACGCAGGCATCTTCTTTATAGGTGCGCACGCTCAGCTCGCCTTTGCCGCCCATGGCGTCAATCGCGTTGTCAATAATGTTGGTCCAAACTTGATTTAGTTCGCTGCCAAAAGAGTTCACCAGAAACGGCAGCTTTTCGTAATCACGCTTCACCGTAACGCCGCGCTTGAGTTTGTGGTTCAGAATGGTGAGCGTGGTCTCCAGGCTTTTCACAATATCCACGTTCTGCACCGGAGCCTGGTCCATGTACGTGTATTCCTTGATGGCCAGCACCAGATCGGAGATGCGGCTGGTGCTGCTCTCAATTTCATTCATCAGGTTGGCAATCTCAAGCGATGCTGAAATTCTTACCAGCGCCGCGCGCGCTGTATCGGCATCGAGCGTGGTGAACAGACGTTCCAGCATCTCCGGCTGGACATTTTTGTGAGCGAGATCAGCAGCCAGTTGCCACAGATCGTCCTGACCATGCGTGCGCAACCACGAATCAATCTGCTCTTCCAGCAGGCTGATGGTGAGTGTGTCCGGTGGTGGCCCGTCTTGCTGCAGGATCAGATTTTCCAGCTTTTCAATTTCAGCTTTCTGCACCTTGGTAAGTTCCCGCGCGCCCAGCTCATGGCTGGCGTCTTTGATTCGCTTGATGGTGATACGCAACTGGCTGGTGGCACGTTTGGCGGCCGATGCAGGATTGTTCAGTTCATGTGCCAGTCCGGCAGAAAGTTTTCCCAGCGCCGCCAGCCGGTCGCGCTGCTGTTCAATGCGTGTGGCCTCGCGAATTCTGTCGGACATCAGTCCCACCAGGCGCTGGGTCAGTTCCGGCATGCGCTGTACAAGCTGGTTAAATTTTGTCACCGGAAAACGCAGCGCGCGGCTTTCTATCATGGCCCGGCCGCTGACGCTGTAAAACTTCATGCGGGAAAATGGCAGCACGCCGCCAATATCGCCTGCCTTGCTGACAAAGCTGAATGATTCGCCACCGAATTCGCCCCGGATCTGCAGCTGTCCTTCCAGGACCACAAACATGGAGTCAGCGGGGTCGCCCTGCTGAATGTAGTCAATGCCCGCCTTCAGAAAAAGCTCTTCCGACTGGCTGATGAACCATTCAATCTGGTCGTCCGGGAGGTCAGCAAACACCGGTAATTGCAGCAGCTCTGATTTTTCAACCATGTTTATACCTTGCTCAAATACTGGTGTATGAACTGCACAGCCACTGAGCCTTCACCCACGCCAGAGGCCACGCGCTTGACCGATCCATGGCGCACGTCGCCCACGGCGAAGAGTCCAGGAATATTAGTTTCCAGCAGGAACGGATCGCGCTCCAGGCTCCAGCCTTTTGGGCGCTTGCCGTCCCACACAAGATCAGGTCCGGTGAGGATAAAGCCACGATCGTCGCGCTCAACGAGATCAGAAAGCCAGTCAGTACGCGGCAGCGCACCGATAAAAATAAACATCGCGCTGGCTGGCACGCGCTCAACCTTGCTGGTGTCAGAGCACAGCACAGAAATCTCTTCCAGATGCGTTTCTCCATGCGCTTCCGTGACGCTTGCATGTGTCCAGAGCTGTATGTTGGGCGTCTCTTCAATCTGGTCAATCAGATACTGTGACATGGTGGCAGCCAGCGAGCTGCCACGCACCAGAATCACCACGCGGTCAGCATAGCGCGAGAAATTCACCGCCGCCTGGCCCGCTGAGTTTGCGCCGCCCACCACGTAAACCGTCTCACCCTTGCAGGACAAAGCTTCCGTGGATCCGCCGCCGTAATAAATGCCCGCGCCCTGCAGGCGATCGACGCCCGGTGTATCCAACCTGCGCCATTGCACGCCGGTTGCAATCATCAACGCATGGCAGGAAATTTCATTTCCGTCCGCCATCTTGATAATGCGATACGAGCCTTCCGTGCGCACGCCCACAGCTTCCTGCGAAAGT
>DASZMF010000779.1:0-4706 GCA_035552035.1 Candidatus Angelobacter sp. | reverse complement strand
CGGGGATACTTGCATGTCCATTGGCGGTCCCGATCAGCCCGTTGAAGTTATCGCGCACCGCCAGCCGCAACGCATATTCGCCGGGAGGAAGATCGAGTGTTTGATTGCAGGGGAAAATCTTCTGCATCACTTGCTGGTATTGTTCGGGTTTCAGTGCAGCGCTGAACGTATTCCCCTGCGTGCGCACCACCACGCCTTTTTCGTTATAGACGCCTACGCCACAATCAATGGCTGCATGCTGCAGCCCGTCTTCTTTCAGTTCAAAGCCAATCGCATGCGGATCAATCCCAAAATTAATCTGCACTTTATTTCCGTTTTGCGCTGACGGAGGCATCACCATGGCTTGAAACGGCAGCGCCGTGGCAATGGGATTATTCATGTCCAGCGCAGTGCCAATATCTACCGCCAGAATTTTTGGGTCTTGTTTTGTGTAATCTTTGGGCTCAACCGCAAAAAATCCCTGCCGGAAATGCAGCTTCACGCCGGGGCGGTTTACCTTGACCAGGATCTTACGAAAACGTCCGTCCCATTTCTTGTTTTCCGGATAGTAGCCCAGCGTGTAATACGTTGACCCGTCTTCCATGCTTTCATGAATGGCTTTATCGATATTGTTTGTGTTGTAGTACGCTTTGCCGCCAGTCTGATCAGCCACTGAGTTCATGGTTGAGTGCGCGTCAATTCCAGCCTCAGCCGCACGGTTAATCTCCGCAGCTTGTTGTGATCCTTGGCCTACCCTTTGACGGCCCGTAGCAGCGCGTCCCAGATATTCGCCATTCGAGTCAGTGTTGCTCAGTGAAGCATAAGAGTCTCGGTTTGCCAGTGTGTTGGCGTCAATTGGATAAACGGCCACCTGGGCGTTGGAAAGCAGGTCAGCCGCATGGTCAATCTGGCTTTGATAATCTTTGATAATTGGCTGGTTGGGGTTTGAGCCGCTCACATTGCTGTTCAGAGTAATGTTGGAAGGAACAAAGAACGCAGGAAAGGCTTCAGAAATCCAGATCAGATTTTTGCGTCCGGGATAGCCAGCCAGATTGCGGGCCAGTGCCCCTAACTGTGCCAGAGTCAGGATAACCCGCTGGTCCATCTGGTGAATGGCCTCGTCTTGTCCAAAACGAAGAACCGATTGCAACATTGCGTCCGGCATCTGTTCAATCATGCCGGATGGAAGGTCACCTGTATTCGTTGTATCAGCGCGTATTCCCAATGGCGCGTCTTTGGCCTTTTTAACCGCATCTCTGAGTGCGGTTGGATCAGTTGTAAAATCCTGTAACATGCGCAGCTTGCCTCCCAGCGCGTAAACGGCCACTGGCTGGCCAGCTGGAAGCTTCTCCATAAACTTCAGCATCTGGTCGCGAACGTATCTTTGGTTGGCGCTGGTTACATTAATGCCATCCAGCAAAAGCACATTCAAAGGGCTATTGGTCTTGAAGCGCGGCATGTTGGTAATGCGCCCCGGAGGCAGCGTTGCCGCCACCAGCGTTGCCGGCTGGTCTGGTTTCTGGCTGCCTTGCTGGAAATTAAAGACCCGGATCTTCTGCTCGGCATTTTCCTCCAGCAAGGTAAAGTCTTTGGCTTCCAGGTCTGTAACCGGAACGCCTTTGCGGTCAAGCGCTACCACGTCAACCACAACCAGCCGCGTTTTTACTTTCAGTACGGCAGCGGAGCCTAGAGGACTCTCAGCAGTTTGTGTCGCGGCCTGGGGCGTAGTCTGTGGAGTGCTGGATTGAGTGCTGGCAGCAGGCGCGCTCGCCGGAGCAGCTTCTTGCCCCAAGGCTACAACGCTAAGAACTACGAATGGCAAAATGAATCGAACAAGGTTGCGCAAAGTGCTGCTCATGGAGCCTACTCCCAAATATTCAGGTTGCGTTTGTATCTGGATACTATAAACCAACCAATACCAAAACGGGCATGGTCTCAGAGAAGCTAGAGGTACTTTCCAATTGTGACTTTTTTTTTCTGCCGACTGAGTACCAGTGGTAGCAGACGCTCAAAGGCCGCAACCAGATCAGTTGCGGCCTTTGGTTTTTTGTTAGATAGCTAGTTTAGTGTCTGTCCTCAGAGCCTGGAGCATGGAACTCAATTCCATTGGCTGCGTTGGCTTTTTCTGTTGCTGCGGCATCAAGGTCCGCAAGCGGAAATTTGCGTGCGCTGTGCTCGTTGAAGATCCAGAGCGTCTGGCCGGTTATAGCGTAGTTCTGGCCGGAGATGCGGTTGCCATCATGAAAAATAAAGATGGTGGCCGCCGCCGGATCTTTTGCAGAAAGCGATGTGCCAGGAGCAACAGGGCCGCGATCTGTAAAGTGGCTATAACCTTGTTCATCGCGCAAATCGGCAACTTCGTCAGAAAGTCTCTGCACATCTGAAGATAGCTGGGCGGTATCGCTGCTACTACTATCCGCAGGTTGTGAGTAAGACGACCCATAGTCGTACCTGTTGTCATATCCATAACTCGGATAATAGTAGGGGTAGTAAGGATAGTATGGCGAATCGAAGAAGAACCCACCGCCAAAGAAAAATGGAGATATACATCCAAAGCAACTATTAAAGAAGCCGAACCGTCCGAAGCCGAAGCGGCGGAAGCCGGCGCCAATAAATACGTTTCTGCTGCCAAACCGGGTAAAGCCTACTGAGCGAGAACCAAATGCTCCGCGCGAGACGACCCCGCCGCGGGCGACGAATCCGCCACGGGAGACGGCAGAAGAGCGCGCTCCAAACGAGCGGAAGCCGCCCGATCTAACGCCAACACCGGAGGAGCGAAAACCGCTGGAACGGAATCCCCCAGCGCCGGCTGAGCGGAAACCGCTGACGCCAGACGAACGGAAACCAGCAGAGCCTCTAAATCCAGCCGAGCCTGAAGAGCGGAATCCAGATGAACCTGACGAGCGAAATCCTGCTGAGCCGCCGGAGGAGTGAAAACCACCTCCACCACCATGGCCAGACGATCCGCCGCGCATTTGTGCATTGATAACTGAGGAAGGCAGAAGAAGAGCAGCCGTTCCAAGTACAGCGAGTGAAAGCAGCCGTTTCATATACATATTCTATTCCTTTTGCAACCGCGAGGGTGCAAGTTTTTTCCCAATGTTTTCAATCATCTGCTGCGGTTTGACAGGTGCAACTATAATTCTCGCCATGAAGAAACCCATCTTTACATTCGTAGCCATGCTCTTAGCCATTGCATCTACCGCAACCTTCGCGCAGGTAAAGAAACATAAAGCTCCAACTACTTCGCCTGCAGGGTTTGATACTTATAAGATGCAGGAAGGCTTCGTGGATGCTCACGGCGCGCTCATTTATTACCAAATAATTGGACAAGGCGCTCCGTTGATGATCGTCCACGGCGGCCCGGGCGCCTCGCACGACTACCTGATGCCGTATTTGTTGCCTCTGGTCCGCACCAATCAGATCATCTTTATCGACGAGCGCGGCTCCGGCCGTTCCGAGAAGCTGGAAGACGCCGCCCAATACACCGTGGAAAATATGGTGGAGGACGTGGAGAGCGTTCGCCAGGCGCTGCATCTGGGCAAAATCAGCCTCATGGGACATTCTTACGGCGGCGTCCTGGCGCAGGCTTACGCATTCAAGTACCAGCAGAACCTCACCCACCTGATTCTTGGCGGGACGTTCTACAGCACCACCGAGATGAACAAAGTTCTGGCTGCGGAAAAGCAGAGCATGCCAAAAGACGCACTGGGCAAGCTGCAAAAGCTGGAAAAGGCCGGCCTCTTTGGTAAAGGCAAGGACTGGGAAAAAGGTCGCTATCCTGAAGATTACGCTAAACTCGCCTGGGGTGATGGCTACTTTCCTTATCTTTACCAGAAGCGTCCAGATGGGAACTACGATCCAGTTTCCGGCAACACAACCAATTCGTGGGACCTCTATCGCGAAATGTGGGGCTCAAACGGCGAGTTCGTCATCGATGGCAATCTGAAATCGGTGGAATATCTGGATAAGCTAGCGACCATCCATGTGCCCACACTCCTGATCTGCGGCGACCACGATGAATCCAATCCGTCGCTCTCACGCACCATGAATGAGAAGATCGCAGGCTCAAAGCTCGTAGTCGTGCCGCAAGCCGGACACATGGCGTTTGTCGACCAGCCAAATTTTTATATCAAGGCGCTGACGGACTTTTTGAAAGGGAAGTAAGTGTTTTTAAAGAGGTAAAGACAACACTGAAGCAAAGTCAACAAGTGTTCGGAAGTGTTCAAAAATTCAGACAGAGAAAGGATTTTAAAACCTTCCGTCCTTTCTTTCCGTCTCTTCAAGCATTGCGGCATGAATATCCCGAGCGGCTTTCAAGCCCGACTCGAAAGCGCCGGGATAGGAGCCGTTATAGATTGCACGAGCTGTCCCTTCTCCAGCGAAAAACAGGCGCTTTGTGCCCTCTTCCGGCAGCGGTTCAGCCAGTTTCTCCCGCTGGTACCACTGTCCGGGGCCCGCCACCGAGTAAGCGCCGAAGGAAGTTGAATCCAGACTCCAGCGCGTCACCTGGATTCCCTCATTTTGAATGTCCTCATCAATATTTTTTTCACCAGATATGTTGGAAAGAGCAGACTTGGTGATGGCAATCGAGAGATCGTCGCATTTAGGATTGCTTTTACCGGAATCGTGCTCCAGGCCGTCGCACCGCTTCTCCAGCGCTTTTGCCCAATCTCCACCAAAGAAGCCGATAGCGATGTTCTTGTTGAGCGGCTTGATCACAAAAC
>DASZMF010000778.1:0-6096 GCA_035552035.1 Candidatus Angelobacter sp. | reverse complement strand
TGGTAGTCAATGGGTGGATACTTTACGTTGGCCCACGTCGGCTCGGCGTGCTTCTGCTCCAGCGTCATCCAGTAGCGATACGCCTTGAGTCGCCATTCCAGCATGAACTCCGGCTCACCCTTCTTGAAGGAGATGGCGCGGACAATTTCTTCATTCAGCCCCGGGGGCAGACGGTCTTCATCGATGGAGGTGATAAATCCCCATTTATATTCCTGCTGTGTGAGGTCGTTAATTTGGTTGACTGTGCTACTCATCGCACTCCTTCTGCCACGGTACTTGCTGGTTTGATCGAAGAAACCAGGTGTTCCTGATCGTGCGGGCGCTCGTGGTGCGCCATCTTATGGTTCAGGTCGAATAAGCTCACATGGTCCAGTGCGTCACGCAGAGCATCGCCGATAATCTGCGAATTGCTCTTGATGGCGCATGAGCGCTCCATGTTGCAAAGCCCTTTAAACACGCTGCATTCGGTAAAACCGATTGGCCCTTCCAGCGCCAGTACGATCTCCGCTACGGAAATAGTTCCGGCGTCACGCGCCAGGTTATAACCGCCCTTGATGCCGCGATGCGAACTCAAAAGTCCGCGCTCTGAAAGCTGGCGCAGTAGTTTGCCCACCGTGGGCAGCGGCAACTTGGTCTCTTTAGCCAGACTGCGCGCCGTGTGCGGCGTCTCTTCAGGACTGCGCGCCACATGCGCCATGAGCACAATTCCGTAGTCCGTAAGTTTGTTAAGCCTGAACACGATTTCACCAGCGCAGCCGATACCAGACCAGCCAGGTATTATTTTACCAGATACAAGACCAGATTGGTATTATATGCTCGGAACAGCTCTGAACTACAATGGCATTCCAGAAAGATGGGACCTCCCAACCCTTTGACGTCAAAAAAAAAGGAACGCCATGCGCTCTAATCCAAGGCATACCTGTTTAGGCATTTTGATGTTGCTGGCGGCAGCCTGGGCGCTCTGTGCGCCGCAGGTTCTCCATGCCCAGACGAATGACGACCCCCAGGAGATGAAGCGGACAATCGCGGAACTGGTTAAGCAGGGAAACTACACTGGAGCACTTCCGCTGCTCGAGAAAATAGTCGTGATTGAGCCTGACAACCATGAGATGCACTTCCTTATGGGAATGTCCCTGATGGCGCAAGCAACTGTCATCAACAATCCAGAAGAGCGGAAGGCGCTGCGCATAAGGGCGCGAGAATCTTTTATCGAAGCCAAGAAGACGGGCGATCAACATCCCGTTGTGGACGCACTCATTGCCAGTATTCCCGCCGATGGAACGGAAGGGCCAGGTTTCTCTGAAAACAAAATGGCCAAAGAACTGATGGACCAGGCAGAGGCTTTCTTCTCTCAGGGCAAACTTGATGAAGCCCTGGAAAGCTACCAGAAAGCCCTGATTCTTGATCCAAAACTCTACGAAGCAGCGCTCTTCAGCGGCGACGTTTTTATGCATCGAGAAGATTGGGCGCAGGCCGAAGTGTGGTATCAGAAAGCCATCGCCATTAATCCAAGCCGGGAAATTGCGTACCGCTACTCCGCGACGCCTTTCATGAAACAGCACAAGTACGAGCAGGCCCGTGATCGTTATGTTGAAGCCTTCATTACTGAGCCATACAGTAAATTCGCTCGCGCGGGAATATTGCAATGGAGCGAAGTTACCAAAACCAAAATCGGGCATCCGAAGATTGATATACCCAGTAATGTAAAGTTCGATGAAAAAGGCAATACCAACATTAACCTGGACATGGGAATGTTAATGGGCGGAAAAGAGGATGGCTCCTTTGCCTGGATAGGTTACGGCGCCACACGCGCGGCCTGGCACAAAGATAAATTTGCCAAGACTTTTCCGGTTGAAAAAACGTATCGCCATAGCCTGAATGAAGAAGTGGACGCATTACAGACCGTCGTCCGTATCGCTACGAGCGACAATAAGGTCAAAAACTTGAGCCCATCGCTGGCGAAGCTAAAGGAACTAAACGATAAAGGCCTGCTGGAAGCGTATGTGCTTATGGTAACGCCAGATGAAGGAATCTCCGCAGACTTTCCCGGCTATCTTGCCCAGCACCGTGACAAACTGCGCCAATATGTTATGGAATATGTGATTACCAATGGCGGGCAATAATACGTCAATCGTGGAGCTATCTATATGAGCGGAAAATTTTCTGGAAAAGTAGCCCTCATCACCGGCGGCACCGGCGGCCTGGGCCGCGCTGTAACGCTTGCGTTGCTGCATGAAGGCGCTGCGGTGATCGCCACCTATATAAAGAAGGACGAAGCGGACGCGCTGAAAGACGCTATTGGCCCCAATGCTCTTTTGGAACTGCTGCCGCTGGACGCCACGGACGAAGCCGCCTGCCGCGCCCTGGTGGATGGAATCACCGCGCGCCACGGTCAGCTGGATATTCTGGTGAATACCATTGGCGGATTTGCCGGCGGCAAAGCTCTGTGGGAGACCGAGCCCAAAACTTATCAGCTCATGATGACGTTGAACGTGCACGCGGGTTACAACCTGGCCCGCACCGTGGTTCCGGCAATGCTCCGCAAGAAAAGCGGCTCGATTGTAAATATCGCCTCAAAGGCTGCGCTTGATCACGCTGCCGGCGCTTCAGCTTATGCTGCTTCAAAGGCCGCCACGCTGGCGCTGTTTGATTCGCTGGCCCAGGACGTAAAAGATCCGGCGTGCGCGTGAATTCCATTTTGCCCAGCATCATTGATACGGAGCCAAATCGCAAGGCCATGCCAAACGCTGATTTTTCCAAATGGCCCAAGCCGGAAGAGATCGCGCAGGTAATCCTGTTTTTATGCAGTGATGAAGCCAAAGTTGTGCATGGCGCGGCCATTCCGGTTTACGGACAAACCTAGGAAAATAGCGGCCAATAACGGCAATTTCACTTCGACACAACAGTAACGAACGTAAAGAACTCTTAACACAAACTTCGCGAATCTTCAGAAACCCGGCTTGAAGACTGCACTATAATTTAAACTTGAATCCACGAAACAACTCACGTCGTCAATATAGCCGTACTTCCGTGCGGACATGCTGGATCCCGGTGAATCCGGCCCAAATTAAAGGACCAAGCAGATGTGGATAGTCCGACTGGCCTTACAAAGGCCTTATACTTTCGTTGTAATGGCGTTGCTGATTCTTATTCTCAGCCCTATCGTGATCCTGCGCACGCCAGTCGATATCTTTCCTGAAATCAATATTCCCGTCATCAGCATTATCTGGCAGTTTACGGGCCTTTCTCCGCAGGAGATGGCAGACCGCATTGTGAGCAACACTGAACGCGGCCTGACCACAACGGTTAACGACATTGAACACGTAGAAACGCAAGCCATGGATGGACGCGCCATTACCAAGGTCTTTTTTCATCCAGGCGCAAACTTGAACATTGCTCTTTCGCAGGTAACAGCCATTTCGCAAACGGCCGTCCGGCAGCTCCCACAGGGGACCACTCCGCCGTTGATCATTGTGTATTCGGCCTCCAGCGTGCCGATTGTACAGGTCGGCCTCAGCAGCAAGAGCCTCTCGGAGCAAGCGCTAAACGATCTTTCGGTCAATTTCGTTCGACCGCAACTAACGACCATCAGCGGCGCAGCAATTCCCTACCCGTATGGCGGAAAACAGCGCCTCGTGGCTGTGGATCTTGATATTGCCGCAATGCAGGCCAAAGGCTTGACGCCGGTGGATGTTGTGAACGCCATTGGCGCGCAAAACCTGATTCTGCCCTCAGGTACGGCCAAAATCGGCGCTCTGCAGTATGAAGTCTCAATGAACGGCAGTCCGGACACAATCTCTGAAATCAACAGTCTTCCGATCAGGACACAAAACGGGACCACGATTTATATCCGTGATGTTGCGCATGTGCGCGACGGGTACTCGCCGCAAACCAATGTGGTGCGCCAGGATGGGCTTCGCGGCACGCTGATTACAATCATGAGGAATGGCGGCGCTTCGACGCTGGATATTGTGCGGGACGTAAAGGACACGTTGAAGCGGATCGCGCCCACTCTGCCGGGTGACCTGGAAATCAAGCCGCTGTTTGATCAGTCGCTCTTTGTGCGCGCTTCCATTAATGGAGTGTTGCGTGAAGCGCTCACCGCTGCGTGCCTTACTGCAGCCATGATTCTGTTGTTTCTTGGAAACTGGCGCAGCACTCTTATTATTGCCATTTCCATTCCGCTCTCCATCCTGTGTTCAATCCTCACGCTGAGTGCTTTGGGCGAGACGCTGAATATCATGACCCTAGGAGGTCTGGCCCTGGCGGTCGGTATCCTGGTGGATGATGCCACGGTAGAAATCGAAAATATTGACCGTAATCTGGCCCAGGGCAAGGAACTGAAGCAGGCCATTCTTGATGGCGCTTCGCAAATCGCGGTCCCGGCATTTGTCTCCACGCTATGCATCTGCATTGTGTTTGTGCCCATGTTTTTTCTTACTGGCGTAGCAAAATTCCTGTTTGTGCCGCTGGCAGAAGCTGTCGTCTTCGCCATGCTGGCGTCTTATCTGCTCTCGCGAACGTTGGTTCCCACGCTGGTCATGTATCTGCTCAAAGGCCATGAGCATGAAGACAAATTCAGGGTTGGAACAGGATGGACAGCACCGTTTAAGCGGCTGCAAATCTGGTTTGAGACCCACTTTGAGATGCTTCGCAACGCTTATCACCGCACTCTGCGCTCAGCCATGGACCACAGGCGTCTTTTTGTCAGTACATTCCTCGGCTTTTGTGTACTCTCACTGGGCATTGTCTTTTTTCTGGGGCAGGATTTCTTTCCTGACGTGGATGCTGGCGTATTTCGCATGCATGTGCGTGGCCGGGCCGGCTTGCGTATCGAAGAAACCGCCCGCCTCTGCGATGAAGTGGAAAATTATGTTCGCACCAGAATTCCAAAAGAAGAACTGGTCACCGTGCTCGACAATCTTGGGCTGCCATACAGCTCCATTAACAACTCATACAGCACGGCTGGCAGCATAGGCACATCAGATGCTGAGATCCTGTTTTCACTGAATCAAGAGCACCACCATCCCACTGCGGGCTACGTGAAACAACTGCGTGAAGAACTGCCAAAGCAGTTCCCTGGCGTGGAATTTTTCTTCCAGCCGGCGGACATTGTCAGCCAGATCCTGAATTTCGGTCTTCCCTCGCCCATTGATATTCAAATCGTAGGCAAGAATCTGGAACAGGATTATCAGGTTGGCCAGGAGCTGGCGAATGATATCCGGCACGTATCCGGGGCCGCCGATGTTCATGTGCAACAGATGATGAATTCTCCAGCCCTGGTTTTGAATGTGGACCGCAGCCGCGCCCAGCAGGTTGGGCTGCAGCAACGCGACGTGGCGGAAAACTTGCTGGTTTCTCTCAGCGGCAGCTTTCAAACAACCCCTACATTTTGGTTGAACCATGAAAATGGAGTTACATATAGCGTCGCGGTCCAAACCCCGCAGTACCGCGTGGACTCCTTGCAGGCGTTAATGAATACACCCATCCGCGCGCCGGGATCGGCTACTCCACAGGTGCTGGCCAATCTGGCCACAGTTTCACCCGGCGTAACTCCGGCCGTGGTTTCGCATTACAACATTCAACCTGTCATTGATGTTTATGCTGCCGTGCAAGGGCGCGATCTGGGTGGGGTTTCGCGTGACATAAAAAAAATTGTCGATAGCTACCAGAAAAAACTCCCCAAAGGATCGTCGATTGTGATTCGCGGGCAGGTAGAAACCATGTCCAGCAGCTTCTTTGGCCTGGGCGTCGGCCTTGTGATGTCGATTGTTCTGGTCTACTTGCTGATCGTCGTGAATTTCCAATCATGGCTGGATCCATTCGTCATTATTACTGCGCTGCCTGGCGCTTTGGCAGGCATTGCCTGGATGCTGCTGTTAACGCATACCACGCTGAATGTTCCTTCCCTGACAGGCTCAGTTATGTGCATGGGCGTCGCCACGGCCAACGCCATTCTGGTGATTTCATTTGCCCGTGAACGTATGCAGGAAGGGCTCACCGCATTTGATGCCGCCATGGAAGCAGGTTATACGCGTATGCGCCCTGTCATTATGACGGCCCTGGCGATGATTATCGGCATGGTGCCCATGGCCC
>DASZMF010000777.1:0-8725 GCA_035552035.1 Candidatus Angelobacter sp. | reverse complement strand
ACGTGTCCATACTAGAGAAAATGCGGTGAATGCGATGCCCAGAGCCATTACAACACTGGATAAAATTAAAAATATCCATCGCCGGGCCTTCATACGCGACTTCACGAGCTATCTCGGGCTGCGTCCGCTGGGCTTTTCTTTGCGCTCTTTGCCGCGCCGGTCGCTCGCCTTTTTTCGTGACAACGGCTTGCGTTCAGGCACATGCGGTTTGTCACCGGGCCCTGCGCGACGCAGCGCGGAAACTTCACCCAGCGTCAGCTCGCGAAACTGTCCTGGCTCCACATTGAGAGTAAGCGGACCATACTTCACGCGCTTGATCTTCTCCACGTGGTGGCCAACTTCTTCAAACATCCGCCGGATCTGCCGGTTCTTGCCTTCAATCAGCGTAACTTCATACCACGGATTGGCCCCATCTTTCATCAGATGGATTTGCGCCGGTGCAGTGTGAATCGGCGCTAAACGGCGCGGCCCAGGCTTTGCCCCGATCTTAATGCCGCGGCGCAGCTTCTCAATATTCTCTTCCGTCGCGCGTCCCGCAATTTTTACCAGATAAGTTTTCTGCACATGCGACGCAGCCTTGGTGAGCTTGCTCGCCAGTTCACCGTCATTGGTCAGCAGAAGCAGGCCTTCGCTCGACCAGTCCAGCCGTCCCACGGGATATATCCGCGCGCCCACGCTCTTCACCAGGTCCATCACAGTAGGGCGGCCCTCCGGATCGGAAACAGTCGTAACGTAACCTTTAGGCTTGTTGAGCAACAGATAGACGTGGCGCTCCGCGCCTTGCAGCAGCTTGCCATCTACTTTGATGTGGTCGCTGGCAAGATCGGCTTTCGTGCCGAGCTCCGTCACCGTCTGGCCATTCACGCTCACTCGGCCTTGCGTGATCATCTCTTCAGCTTTGCGGCGCGAAGAGACTCCTGCGGCGGCAATAATTTTTTGTAATCGCTCAGGAGGCACGCTTAGCCCCCGGTACTTTCAGAGGCAATCTGGTCGGCCACCTGTTCGTCTGCTTTGTCGTGCTCCGGATCAGAAGACACAGTTGGTTCGGTCACATTCTGCGGAACCTCGGCTTTATCTTCATCCATCTGTTCCACGCCGCCATCTTCAGTGCCTTTGCTCATATCGTCACTCTCATCACCGGGCGTGCCCGTTGCGTCGGGCACAGCGCCTTCATTGGCAAATAGCTCGTCCTGCATTTCGCCTACAGCCAGCTTTTCAAATTCTTCCAGGCTGGGCAGTTCGTTAATGTCCTTCAGTCCAAAGCGCATCAGGAAATCCTTGGTCGTCTTGTACAGCATCGGACGACCCACCACGGCCTTGCGGCCCGCGGTAGTAATCAATTTGCGCTCGAGTAATGTGCCGATCACACCGGCAGCATCCACACCGCGTATATCGCTGATCTCAGGGACGGTGACGGGCTGTTTGTATGCAATCACCGCCAGCGTTTCCAGTGCTTGTAGCGATAGCCGGATCGGCGGCTTCAGGCTCTTCGAAAATCCCCGGACAATGTCATGATGCTCCGGCTTGGTGGACATCCGATAGCCACTCGCGACTTCGCGAATCTCGATGCCGTGCTCCGGATTGTTGTAGTCGTTGATGAGCTCTTCCAGATACGGCCTGAGCAGCGATCGCAGTTCAACCTTTTCAGATTTTTCCTTGGTCTTCTTCGCGCGCGATTCAGCCGGTATCGGCCCGGGAGCTTTTACCGCTGCCTGAGCATTCGTATCTTCCACCGCGCCCAGGTGATCTTCAGCGTGCTCCGCGACCTGTTCAGCCGTCTGTTCCGCGGCTTGTTCTGTAGCTTGGTCCGCTGTTTGATCTGATGTTTGATTTGACGCTTGATCCGTTATTTGATCCGGCTTTTGATCTAACGCTTGATCAAAAGACGGCGGCTCTGGCGATTCCGGCGCCGCCTCACTCTGAAACTCCAGAGTTTGGGACTCCTGAGATTGGGGTTCCTGAGGTTGCAGTTCCTGCGGCTGAGTGTCCTGTGCCGATTCCGGCAGCGCCGTCTTCAACGCCAGCAAATCAGCTTTCAGCAGGGCAGCCATCTGGTCCAGCGTGATGGGATCTTCCGCCGCGTATATAAGTGCTTCGAGTTGGGCTTTAATGCTCATGTGTGGGAGTGCGTTGCTCTTAGCTTTTGGCCCTTAGCCTTTAGCCATTGGCCTTTAGCTCTTGGCTCAAGATCTGTATCGCTATTCTTTACCCATTGCTTATTTTAATGACTTCTAAAAATTACTCTTGCCCTTTAGCTCAATCCGTTTGCAGCGGCTTTAGCTGAGCTAATGGCCAATGGCTAAGTGCTAACGGCTGCCTCATCTCCAATCATCCCGCACCGCTGAGCCTTCACCCATCACGGTGTCAAACATTGGATGCTTCTTGATCAGCACTTCGCCAAAAACAGCTTCCTGCCGCAGCAGAATGGCCTGCAATCTCACCAGCTCCAGCAGCGCCAGAAATGACGCGATCAGCGCATGGCGTGTCGTCACATGCTGCAACAGCCGCTTCAATCGAATCGGACGGTCTTCCATCAACAGCCGTCGGCGGAAGTATTCAATCATCTGTCCCACCGTGACCGTCTCTTCATTCACCTGCAGAACCGGACGCTCTTTGGCCCGGTCCAGTATTTCTTGAAACGTCCGCACCAGGTCAACCACGTCGGCGGCCAGCTCCGGCTCGGTGCCTTCCGCGTCCCTGAATTCCTTCATCGACGGGTTGCTGTACACCGCCTCCTCAATCTGCTGTTTCTGCATCAGCATCTGCGCGGCATTCTTGAATTTCTCATGCTCCAGCAGCCGCTGCACCAGCTCTTCGCGCGGATCTTCCAACTCCCCGGGCGCCGCATCAGGATCGCGCGGCAACAGCAGCTTGCTCTTGATATGAATCAGCAGGGAAGCCATATAGATGAACTCCGCCGCAATGTCCACGTCCAGGTGCTTCAGATTTTCAACATAGCCCAGATACTGCGCCGTGATCTTGGCAATGGGAATGTCATAAATATCAATGTCCTGCTTGCGGACAAGGTCCAGCAGCAGATCAAGCGGCCCGTCATAGACCGTGCCCACGCTCACCGAGAACGGAAATTCGTTGGCTTTCTGCTTTGCGGGTTGTGAAGTCTCTGCCATTTAAAAAGCGAATCTTTGAAACAAAAGAAAATCTTTGAAACACAGAGGAAAGGAGTAAACGAAGTCGGAAATCAGGGCAAAAAATCCTCTGCTTCCTCTGTTCCTCTGCGTTTCAAAGGTGTGTATCTGCACACACATAATGCGTGCGTATTCTTAATTCTAAATGTTATTGGCGGCTCTTGCCGATGCCGTGGCTGTGGATTACTGGTCTTTTTTGCGGTCTTTATTGCAATGCGCTGTAATCACCCAGATATTGCTGGATGGAAAGTTCATTTTCAGGCATTACCAACGATGCGACGCTGGCACTCTTCTTAAATATGACTTCTACTCTGCCATCAGTGCGAGGGAATTTCTTCCAGCTATCCTGAAGTATCTTTGGTGGCAGAACATAATCGTGCAGAAAACGGTCTTTATCCTGCGCCAGCAAAACCAGAACATTGAGCGGACGGTCTTCCAGCAGGAACCTCCACGTTCCGCCGGTTTCTTCCGCCGCATACAGACCAACTTTTCTGCCTTTGCGCGTGATAAACGTCCGTGGCCGGTCTTTCTTCAGAGGATAAGTTTTATTCACCCGCTCGAGCCAATTGGCAGTCCGCAACTCCCAGCGTTCTTCGTCATTCTTTGCATCGGCAATCGACTCAGGCACACGCAGCGCCGCCGTGCTCGCGTCTTGTGCTGCCAGTTTTTCAACTGCGCCGAGCCGTAACAGTCCAATCGCTTCACGCACCGCCACCATCGTCTCTTCCGCGGCGGCAATAGCTTTTTGCGCTCCGTGCAAAATCGTTTCCTGCAGCTTATGCGGATTCTGCGCCAACTCGCGCCGGCGTTCACGCATGGGCGCCAGATGCGCATTCACACTCTCCGTGGCCAGCATTTTGCATTCCACGCAGGTGATCGTCGCTTGTGTGCAGCCTGCAGTAATATGTGCCAGCCGCGCTTGGTCACTAAAAATCTGGTGCAGATTGCCTACCGGACACTGGCTGGGATTGCCATGGTCGCTCAGCTTTGGCCGGTCGGTTACGCTGCCTTTAATTTTCTGCTCGACGGCCACCGCCTCTTCGCTCAGCAAGATTGAGTTGCCGTAAGACTTTGACATCTTCCGCTTGTCTGTTCCCAGCAATTTTGGTGATGGAGTGAGCAAAGTTTGCGGCTCAGGGAAGACAGGCTTTCCATTCAACTTATAAAAGTGGTTGAAGCGCCGCGCCACTTCGCGAGTCAGCTCAATGTGCGCTTCCTGGTCTTCACCCACCGGCACAAACGTTGGCCGGTAAATAAGAATGTCTGCCGACTGAAGCAGCGGATAGCCGAGAAAGCCATACATGTGCAGGTCTTTGTTCTGCATCTGCTGCTGCTGTTCTTTAAATGTGGGGACGCGCTCCAGCCAGCCCAGCGGCGTAATCATGGAAAAAAGCAAATGTAGCTCTGCATGCTGCTTTACATGCGACTGCACAAACATGGCGCACTTTTCCGGATCGAGTCCGGCGGCCAGAAAATCCAGCACCACCTCCAGAGAGTTATCAGCCAGGCGCGACGTATTGTCATAGTCAGTGGTCAGCGCATGCCAGTCCGCCACAAAGAAAAAACAGTCATGCGAACTCTGCAGCTTCACCCAGTTCTGCAGCGCGCCCACATAATTGCCCAGGTGAAGCTTGCCCGTGGGCCGCATGCCGCTGAGCACACGCGGACGTAAATTTGTTTTTGGATCAGGCATGGATTCAAATGGTGCAAACTAGAAATTCATTTTTATAGCAGTAGATGCAGCGCGCTACATAACAAGAGCCAAGAGCTAACAGCAAAAGCCCTCCACTCATTTGTTATTTCAGTGCTTTGTCGATGCTATCACGACCCGGTTTTTTCACCCGCCACTGCTGCCGGCTGCGGCGCAATCGTTTTTACCTTCACCGGCTTTGCGGGAATCCCCACTGAAATCGTGTACGGCGGAATGTCTTTTGTGGCCACGCCCATGGAGCCCAGCAGTCCGTGCTCATGCACTCGGACCCCACTCATCACCGTTGAGTGATAGGTAATCCGCGCCTTCGGGCCAATCTCTGTCTTGCGATTGGAGACAATCATGCCGTCGTTCAAGTCATGATCGTGCGAATAAATGTTGGCATAGTCGGAAATTGAGCTGCCTTCATGGATCACAATTTCGCCGCGGTCATCCAGCAGTACGTATTTGTGGATCACCGAATTGTCTTCAATCGTCAGGTTGTAGCCGTAAGAAACTTCCACGCCATGAAAGATCTTCACATTTTTTCCAATGTGTTTGAGCACATGTTTGGCAATCATGTTGCGCACACGGAAACCCAGCCAGTGATTCAGTCCGGCGGGCGAGCGGTCAAACATCATCCAGAACCAGATGAGCGGTTTGCGCTCAGCATATTTTTGCGCATCCACGTCGCCGTAATATTCCGGCTCCAGAGAAGCGTTGCGCGGATCAAAGCTGTGCACCATGGCTTGCTCAGCCAGCGGCGCATTCGCAGGATCGGCGTACGGGCGTCCAAGATAAAGTTCATGCAGCGTATTGCGCACCACGGTACAGCGGTGCTCGACATCACGGTTGGCAAACTGCTCGTCGAGCTTCTGGATCCAGTCCAGAAACGCCTTTTCAGCGGCTGGTATCGGCTGAATATTGCGGTATTCAAAACGCGGCATGCAGGTCCCTCAATCTCAGTATTAACGAATACGTAATGATATAACGGACGCCGGATTTCTCCCGGTACACGCCATATCCATGCAAAGATTTGAGTTGATTGCAGCAGATCACGCCTCAAATTTTTCTCATCCGCCCAAACTTAAGCAAAAGCTGGTTACCACGCATAACTTTCGGCACTTAACTTTGTAACCTCTTACTCTTGCCCTGCATGGCGTTCAATCTACAAGGTTGTGGGCTGCTCTGAATAATGTAAGGCCGAATTGAGAAGTGGCTCTGCGTTACCTCGGTACTCTTTCCGTGCCAGCACCTTTGACGGTATAAACGTGCCATTCCGGGATACGTTTGACTGCATTTCTAAAGTTAGTCGGGGACAGAAAGATTATGTGCAGGTTAGCAAGGTGGCCCATGAAAGTCGCGCAAGCGGGTCTGTTCGGTTTCATTTTTATATTTTCGATAGCTCTGCAAGCCCAGCAGGATAGCGACGGGTTTAAGCCCATCCCTATCCTCACCGGCTACACCTCTTATTTCACCCGCGTAACTGGCGGGCAATATCAGGATGCACCCGGCGTCACGCCGCTTTTGCTTGTGCCTTTTGGCGACAAATGGCTGGTTGAAGCCAGAGGCTCCTACTCCGATGCTTTTTCTAAAGACGCTCAGGGCAATTACACTGGCACAAATTCTTACGGCCTGGCTTACGGCCAGATTGATTACATCGCAAACAAGTATGTAACTCTCACCGCCGGACGTTTCATTACTCCATTCAATATTTATGGCGAGCGGCTGGCGCCCAGCTGGATTCGCTCTTTGCAGACTTCTACTTTGACCTCGCCGGAAACCAGCGGCTCTGCGCTGGGTGGCATGATGCGCGGCGGCTTCTCTTTGAATGACAGCGTGAACCTCAGCTACGCCACATATTTTTCCGCGAACAATACAAATCACATCGTAGCCACGGATCGCTCTTCGGGTGGCCGGCTTAGTTTTTTCCTGCCGCACCAGAGACTGGAAATTGGCGGATCATTTCAGCAAGTGCTGCAGGCAGACCGCGCTCATTCTTCCGGCGCATTCATGGAGTGGCAGCCTTACCGCGCGCCATTGACCATCCGCTCAGAATTTGTGCGGACGTCCGGCACCAAGGGAACAGGCTATTGGGTTGAGTCAGTGTACCGGCTGAGCCAGATTCGTTCTTTGCGCCGGTTGGAACTGGCAGGACGCACACAGCAGTTCTTTGCTGCTGACAATCTCTCTGCTGCCACCATCAAGAAGCTGGGCGCCCTGGGCAAAGACGTAAAAGAAGGCGACGCTGGCTTGAATTATTACCTGCGCAGTGACGTAAGGGCCTCAGCCACGTATGGCCGCCAGTTTATTGTGAATAAAGACACCAATCTATGGGTGTTCGGCATGACCTACCGTTTTGTAATGCCTCTGTGGCCGCAAGGGAGCCCGCAATGAAAATGAAATTTGCTCTTCCCATCGTTTTTCTGGCCGGCGCCATCTCTCTGAGCCTGGCGGCATTTGCCGGCACCAGCAGTAAAGACGGATCCAAAGATGCATCTTCCACAGCAGCGCCCACGGCAACGGCTCCGGCCGTGCAGGATGAAAACCTGCATCTGGAAGGCGAGCAGCGCTTTCGCGCCAACTGCGCACGCTGCCACGCGGCTCCGCCAAAATTTTCGCCCCGTATGATGGCGACTATCGTCCGCCACATGCGCGTTCGGGCCATCATCACAGACCAGGATATGCACCTGATCCTGCGTTATATGACGGAGTAAGCCATGAGCCGCTTCCGCAGCAACATAACCTGGTGGGTAGTTCTGGCTGCTTTCGGTTTGCTTGTTAGCGTGTCACTTCCGGCATTTGGTCAGGCGCGCATGATTGAAGTGCTGGCCGATAAAGACAGCCATTTCAAAATGGCCGGCCAGAGCCATCCAGAGATCACGGTAAAAGCGGGTGAGCCGCTGGTTCTGCGCATCAGCGCACGCAAAGGGAAGACATGGAACCGCGATGGCGCGGTCCACGGATTTACCTTGCTGCGCAACAAGGACCACGCCAAGATTCCGGGCTGGGACCTGGAACTGAAAGCGGGCACACAGGATTTTACGCTCACCGCGCCCGCTGAGCCCGGCGAATATGAAGTTTTGTGCACCGTCATCTGTAGTGACGACCATGAAGGAATGCGGATGAAGTTTATTGTTTTGCCGAAAGAATAGTTTTGCCGAAAGAGTAAGAAGAATAAAAAAGTAGTCGCCGTAAAAAGCCCGCCCAGATCGCTCGAAGGCTGGCTGAAATTCCAAGGGAGAATCGTTTCAATGAGCACTAGTATTTACAAAATTCGCACGGCAGCCTCGCTTGGTGCCTTACTACTGCTGGCGTCTTTTTCATTTGGCTTTTCTACACCCGGCTCATCAACACCGGGCAGTTCTACACCTGGCAGTTCCACCCCAGGAAAAGATAAGCCCAAGGAAAATGTAATCACCGTGCATGGCGCAATCATGGACAGCCAGTGCGCCTACAACGTGCACTCTGACGCGCATTCGCATGACTGGATGACCAAACGTGGTATCCAGGGCGCGAATGACGAAGAAAGCTGCACCCAGCATTGCGTGAAAGATATGGGCGGCAGCTATGTGCTGGTGGTAAAGAAAGACGTTTACAAGCTGGACGACCAGATCAAAGCCGAACAATTTGCCGGCAAAAAAGTAAAGATCAACGGCACACTGGATGCCAACAGCCACACGCTGCATGTTTTTGACATGGAAGAGGACAAGTAGAAACCGCGCTTCTACACCCTCGACCGAAACAAAATGGCTGCGCTCTCCGCGCAGCCGTTTTTTGTTGGATAAAAATATTGCGTTTGAATATCAGGCGGTTTTTACCATGGCCAGTACTCTGCGGATGGGAGGCGCTTCTGCCTGGCGCGTCACGGTCATGGTGGCGTGTTCCA